>JBDTTN010000446.1:0-3112 GCA_039930625.1 Gemmatimonadota bacterium
GCTTCCTCTATCAGAGCCTGACGCACCGCGCTCACCACCGCCGACTCGATGCGCGATTCAGCCCGGCGCGGGAGGTAGCGCGTCACCACGGGAAAGTTCCGGCCTTCACTGGTGACGATCGGTGCGCCGCCAAGCAGCGCGGAAGTAACCGCACCTTCGAGTGTGGCGGACATCACCAGGATGCGGAGATCGGGTCGCAGCACGTCGCGGGTCTGCAGTGTCAGGGCCAGGCCCAGATCGGCGTGAATGCTGCGCTCGTGAAATTCATCGAAGATGACCAGCCCGACCGACTCCAATGCTGGATCGTGTTGCAGCATGCGGGTGAGAATGCCCTCGGTGACGACTTCGATCCGGGTGGTAGGGCCAACGGTTGAGTCGCGGCGGATACGATAGCCGACCGACTGGCCGAGTCGCTCCCCCTGGAGCTCAGCCATGCGACGCGCGGCGGCGCGGGTGGCGAGGCGGCGTGGCTCGAGCAGCAGGATCTTCCGGCCCGCGAGCCAGGGCTGGTTCAGGAGGGCGAGAGGTACCAGCGTGGTCTTCCCCGCGCCGGGCGGCGCCTGCAGAACGGCGGCGCCGGTATCCCGGAGCGCCGCGATAACCGCGGGGAGGACAGGTTCGATGGGTAGGCCGATGGACCGCACGCCCCAACCGTAAGGGGGCACGGCCCTCTCCGCCAACGACCATCCTGCTTGCTGGGTCGGGCGTTGGCGACGATCTTCCCCGGACCCCGGGGAGGGTGACCATGACGGCAGAGACCGATGCGGCGGCCGACCGCCCGCATACCCAGAACATCGATGTCGCCGGGCTCACGCACCGGGGCCTCGTGCGGACGGAGAATCAGGATCATTTCCTGATCGCCAGTCTGCACAAGACGATGCGGATCATCTCCACCAGCCTGCCGACCGATTCGCTGGGTGAACTCACCAGCCCCTCCCGCGGCTACGTCTTCCTCGTCGCCGATGGGGTGGGCGGTGTCCCGGGCGGCAAGGATGCCAGCCGGACGGCGCTCAACGCCATCGTCGATTACGTGGTCCAGACGATGGACCTCTACTCCCAGCTCGATCCGGCGGCGGAGGCGGTCTTTCTGGCGGAGCTGCAGCGCTCCGTGGAGCAGAGCCATGAGGTAGTTCGGAAGGCGGGCACCGGCGAATCGGAAAAGGCCGTGGGCGCTACCACGCTGACGATGGCCTGCATCCGTTGGCCGCGCGGCTACCTGGTGCATGTGGGTGACAGCCGGTGCTACCGGCTGCGGGACGGTGAGCTGGAGCTGCTCACCAAGGATCAGACCATGGCGCAGGCGATGGTTGATGCCGGCGCCTTATCGCCGGATCAGGCGGAGCGCTCCCGGCTGAAGCATGTGCTCTACAGCGCCATCGGTGCCTCACGCGCGGAACCATACACACTTACCACCGACTGCCGCTGGGACGACCTCATGCTGCTGTGCAGCGACGGGATCACCAAGCACGTGAGCGACGAGGAGATCCGCGATGCCCTCCGTCGCTCGACCCGGGCCGATGCCACCGCCCAGGAGCTGCTGCAACTCGCGCTCGACCGCGGCGGCACCGACAACACGACCGTCATCGTGGGACGGCTGAACCGGCCGACGGCGTGACCTGATCGCGCCACAACAAACAGGGGCGACCCGAAGGGCCGCCCCTGCCTGATTTCGGTTTCGCTTCCTCTCAGCTTCGCTCCACCTTCACCCGGGTCTTCTCCGGCCCGTGCATCTTCCAGCCACGATCGTGCTCCGGTGACTTCCAGGTGAGGGTCAGCTTCCGGTTTTTCCGGAGCACTTCGACCTTCGCGGTCTCGCCCGCCTCGTAGGACCCGAGAATCCGGCGCGCATGCGCCTCGGAGGTGGGGGCGCGACCGTCGATCGATACGATGACGTCGCCCGCCTTGAGCGGAATGGTGGAGTCCTTTGGCGTCTCCAGCACGAGGACCCCGGACTTCGCCCCGAAGTATTCGCCGAGTTCGGGATTGAGATCGGTGAGGTTGAGTCCGCCCCCGTCACGATCCATGAAGATCCGGACCTTCCCCATTCCTTCGGGGCCCATCGGCATCCCGGGGAATTCGTCGCTGTTGAACGGCATGCGACGCATCTGGCCCATCTCCGGCATGCCAGGCATGTCGGGGCCGCGCATCTGGAATCGGCGACCGCTCATCCCCGGCAGCTCCTGCGCGACCAGCCGCACCTTCGCGTTGTCGCTGCCGCGACGATACTCGACCTCGACGGTGTCACCCTTCTCCAGCTTCTGTACCAGGTCGACCAGCTTGCTCGCCGGGCCAGACTCGTCGTCGTCATCGGCGGTGGCGCCGCCGAGTGCGACGCCGTTGAAGCGGGTGATGATGTCGCCGGCCTTGAGGCCGGCCTTGTCGGCGGGACCTTCCGGCGTCACTTCGGCGATCTTGGCGCCGAGCCGATCGGTTTCCTTGTCGGCGCGGGACTGCAGCATCACGCCGATGCGGGGACGGTCAGTGGAATAGGAGAACATCCGGATATTGTCGTCCTGGGCCGCGAGCGGACCGGCGGCGCAGAAGGCGACTGCAGCGAGGGCGGAGAGGGTCCGCGGCAAACGAGCAAGCATGGAATCGGGCTCCGTGTGAGCAGGTGATGGCCTAGTGATGCCCCCACCCGGGGGATGGTCGCAGGGCGCCGCCGGACAGGGGCGGGCACATCCCGACTCCGAGTCAGCTGGCCCCGTTCCCCGTTCCCATTTCCCGCTCTACCTTCCCCCCGGTCTCCCCCGAAAGGCTTCCGCATGCTGAACTACATCTGGGCGGGGCTCGTCATCCTGAGCCTGGTGTTCGCACTTGTCACAGATGTCGGTGACCTCCGGCGCGACAGCTATCGCAATGGCCACCCGGTGCCAGTGACACTCGCGTTCGCCGGCGGCTACGACCCCGATTCCCGCACTCTCGCCGTCACGGTCCGCACCGATTCGGCCGCAGTGTCGGCGCACTACGGTCAGCCCATCAGCGGCCTGACAAGCTTCTCCGGCACGCTGCTGCAGAATCTCAGTTCCCGGGAACTCCGCTTCGCCAAGGATGCGACGCTGCCGGAGCCGCTCGCGACGATTCGGGGGATGACCTCCGAGCGCGACAACGA
>JBDTTN010000447.1:0-3100 GCA_039930625.1 Gemmatimonadota bacterium
GAACGATGATCCCCGCCATGAACGTCTTGATCTTGGCACCGAGGTTCTGCTTGCCAGTGACCTTGTTCACCACTGAGAGGTCGAGATCGGTGTAACCTGCGGTGAAGGTCCCGAATGCTTGCCCCTGCAGCACCTGGAACTGGAACTCCACCTGCTGGATGGCGCCGCTGGTGATCGAGATGCCATCGCCGGCGGTGAGAAAGCGATTGAGTGGCGCGATCGGCATCGCGCTGAGCTTCCCGGCCACGCGCGCGTTGAGCGGCCCAGCCTGCACCGGAACGGTGATCGTCGCGGACAATTCCCCCTGGCCATAGAGGCGCGCGCGCGCGTAAGTCACCATTGGCGCGCGTGAGCCGCTGCGGGTGGAGTCATTCGTCGCATTGACAATCGTGGTCCGCAGATTGTCGAACAGCACCTCGGCAGGCTTGGGCTGGTTCGGGCGGAGTTCGCCGTAGAGAAGCCGACCGTCCGCCAGGATGATCGAGTCCGCGCCGAGGGTCCAGGGGAGCGCGGCAAAGCGTGCGGGCCAGGGAGTGCGTCGCTCCGGCGGGCCGGCGGGGAGTCGCTGGTCCGCCAGGATGTCCAGCTCCACCGAGTTGATACGGATGGTCGCCGGCGTGGCGCGGCGCTGCAGAATCCCCTCCTGTCGCAGTCCCGTGAATGAGATTCCGTTGGCGGCGATCCTCACCCGGGTTCTTCGCTCCCGCGCGCCTCGGAAGAAATCGGCGTCACTCCCGCGCGGTCCGGAGAACAGCGAATCGATGGTCAGGGCGTTTCTGGCTTGGGAGCGGGTGACACCAATCATCCGGACGGCCTGGCCATTTTCGCCGGGACCGGTCCGCACGCTTGCGACGCTGTACGCGGTATCCTCCCGGGCGACGGTCAGGAGCCCGCGTTCCACTAAAACGGTATCGTTGGCCGGCAAGGAGATGTGGAGCAGCGAGGCGAAGGTGAGCGTACCGTGGTCAAACACCCGGTGTTCGGTGCTGTCGAGTTGCAGGCCCTCCATGCCGAGGGTCAGATCCTGGGTGGAGTCGAAGCTGCCGGCGGTGCCGCGGTGGCTCTGCCAGACAAAGGTGGCGTGTTCCACCAGGAGCCGGTCGATACGTCCGCCGCGGACGTTGTCCGGCAACCAGTTTGCCACGACTCGATAGAGCAGCGTATCCGGCGAAGGGAACACGGCGGCGAGGGTGTCATTGAGTCCAGGTGGTACCCGTGCGGCCGTATCTGCGGGCCCTTCGTCCAGATTCCGCAATACCGGCGACTGGATCCGGACGCCGGAGAGGCGGAAGTTGCGGTGCCAGATCAGGTCGCTCAGGTCGAGCCCGGTCAGGACAACCGCGGGCGCCGCCGCCTCGAAGCGGTTGTAGCGCTCGCCCTCCCGCTGATCGTAGCGGATGCGGACGTCCCGGAGCTCGAGGCGCCGCCGCAGCAGGCTCAGCTTGAGGCTCGGCACAGCGATGGTCAGACCGGAGCCGCCCTCCACCCGCAGCAGATTGAGGGTACGATTCCGCAGGTACGCATCCACCGGGGAGCGCAGCGCGCGCTCCAGGCTGAGATCGAGCACGACAGCCCCCGCGACCACCGCGAGGATGACGCCGCCGACCACGAGTATCCAGCGCCGGGGGCGGGTCATGTGCGCCAGCCCTGACCGACGCGCCGCGTCAGACGGTTCGGCTCCGGAATTCGATTCCGATCAGGCGGGGCCGATGGCCAGTGTCTCGCGACACTGTTCCGATCGGGGCTGAGGAGGCAACTGCAAACTATCGGAGCGGCGAGGTCACGCTCGGAAAACTCGGAACGGTACCGGTACATGGCCGAAAGCTAGTCGGACGGACCGTCGCTAGTTTAGATCCCATGCGGATCGTCCTGCAGCGGGTCTCCCGCGCCAGCGTCACAATCGACGGCCGAGTCGCCGGCTCCATCGAACGGGGATTCTGCCTGCTGGTGGGATTCACCCACCAGGACAGCGCCACCGAGGTGGACTGGATGGCCGAGAAGGTCATCGGTCTGAGACTCTTCGCCGATGCCGAGGGGAAGATGAATCTCGGACTGGGAGAGATCGGGGGAGCGCTGCTGGTGATCTCTCAATTCACGCTCTACGGTGATGCGCAGAAGGGGCGGCGCCCGTCGTTCATCGACGCCGCCCGTCCGGAGGTCGCGATTCCCCTGTACCAGCGATTCATCGCCCAGCTCCGGGCCGGCGGGGTGCAGGTTGCCTCCGGTGAGTTCGGGGCCGACATGCAGGTGGAGATTCACAACGACGGGCCAGTGACGCTGGTGCTCGATCGGAACCCACCGGGCGGTCGCGCCTGAACGGCGGTCGGTCCCCGTGGGTCCGTGCAGTTGACTGGCTCGAAGGCCCGGTTGAGCCGCTCCGACCAGTTGTCAGGGATCGATGCCCTCACACCACGCTATCCCCGTAACCCGGCCCCCGATGCCATCGACACCAACCCTGATCCTCGCATCCGGTTCGCCCCGGCGACGCGAACTGCTCACCATGCTCGGCATCCCATTCGAAGTGCGACCCTCACACATCCCCGAGGCGCCCCGCCCGGGAGAGCTGCCCGTGCCCTACGCTGAGCGGCTGGCGCGCGAGAAGGCGCTCAACATCCCCGGCGCGCTGGTGCTCGGCGCAGACACCACCGTACTGCTCGATGGCGAGCTGCTGGAGAAGCCGGTGGACGCCGAAGACGCACTGCGGATGCTGCGGCGGCTGCAGGGGCGGACTCACGAGGTGATCACCTCGGTGGCGCTGGTATCCGAGGGGGTGCTGCGTCAGGCGACCGACGTCACCCGGGTGACATTTCTCCCCGCGACCGACGCCTACCTCCGCGCCTACATCGCGACCGGAGAGCCGATGGACAAGGCGGGGGCCTACGGTATCCAGGGCTACGGTGCGGCGCTGGTGGAACGGATCGAGGGAGACTTCTTCGGGGTGATGGGGCTGCCGGTGCGGCTGGTGCTGCGGCTGCTGGAGGAGGCGGGGTTTCCGTATCGGTTCGGAGTGGATGGCGTGCGCAGGCAGGGTCAAGGCATGCCTTGACCCTACACGCGCACGCTCCAGACAGGCACCGCCTGGGCGCGGTTCTTCACGGTC
>JBDTTN010000448.1:0-3097 GCA_039930625.1 Gemmatimonadota bacterium
GACGAGGATTCGGGGCGTGGGGGAGGGCATGGGGGAGGTGGGCGTGAGCCGGGAGCCGTCAGCCGTCAGCCGTCAGCCGCCAGCCGCCAGCCGTTGGCACTCGGCTGCTCAATGGGTGAGTTGAGGACGCGTTGAGCCAGCATCGTCAGTTTCAAGCAGCCTCCACCGGTGATCGCCGAGATGCAGGATTTTCGAAATCTGATGGTGTGGCAGCGCGGGCACCGACTCTCCCTTGCGGTCTACAAGGTAACCCGGTCGTTTCCCCGCGCTGAACAGTATGGACTAACCTCTCAACTGCGACGTGCGGTGGTCTCCGTCGCGGCGAATATCGCCGAAGGTTCCGGTCGCGGGAGCGACGCAGCAATGCGTCAGTACTTGGTGATTGCACATGGATCGGCGACCGAAGTGGAGTGCCTGCTCGTGATCGCCAGAGACCTGGGCATGCTTTCATCGAACTCCTGCGACGAACTGTTGGTCGATATTCGGCACCTCTGCCGGATGCTGAACGGTTTCATCCGCCGTCTCGCTTCTTCTCGACGAACGTCCGCAGGGTCTCCAACGGTTAACAGGTGACCGCTGGCGGCTGGCGGCTGGCGGCTGGCGGCCGGCGGCTGGCGGCTGGCGGCCGACAGCCGAACGCCGAACGCTCAATCCACTATCCACCCATCCTTGAGCCTGACGATCCGGTTGCCGTAGGTCGCGTTCTCCTCGGAGTGGGTCACCTGCACAATGGTGGTGCCCTCGCGGTTCAGCTTGCGGAAGAGCTCCATGATCTCCCGACCCTGCTCCGAGTGCAGGTTGCCGGTCGGCTCGTCGGCGAGGAGCAGCAGCGGCTTGGCGATCACCGCCCGAGCCACGCCGACAAGCTGCTGCTGTCCGCCTGACAACTGCGACGGGAAGAGGTCCTTCTTCCCTACCATCTGGAACCGGTCGAGCGTATCGGCCACGACCGCCGCCCGCTCGCTGCCCTTCATGTCTCGATAGCTCAGCGGCACCTCGAGATTTTCGGCGACGGTCAGGTCGTCGAGCAGATGATACTGCTGAAAGACGAAACCGACACTGCGCCGGGCCAGATCGGCGCGGGCCTTGGGCTTGAGCGCATGGACCGCCTCCCCCCGCAACCAGTACTCGCCGCGATAGTCTGCGTCGAGCATGCCGAGGATCGAGAGCAGGGTGCTCTTGCCGGCGCCGGAGGGGCCCATGAAGGTGACGAAATCACCGGTGGCGATCTCCAGCGAAATGCGCCGAAGCACGAATGTCGGCGAAGGCTTGGTGTCGAAAGACTTCTCGACGTCGACGAGGCGGATCAGGGGAGGTGCTCCTGGTGTGAGTGAGGCCCGCGGCGCGCTACTCGCCGCGGAGCGCTACGGTGGGCTCCACGGCTGCGGCGCGACGTGCCGGGAGATAACAGGCAACCCACGCGACGCCGAGCAGCAGGACGAGGGTGGCAAAATAGGTGGGGAGATCGATCGGCGAGACGCCGAAGAGCTGGCTCTGCAGCCCCCGGGCCCCCACCACCGCGAGCCCCGTCCCGAAGGTGATACCGGCGGCGACCGCGAGCAATCCCTCGCCAAGCACCAGCCGCACGATGCTCGCGGCATCGGCCCCGATCGCCCGGCGGATGCCGAGTTCCCGCTCCCGCGCCCGTACCAGACGGCTCAGCACTCCGTAGAGGCCGACGATCGCGAGCAGCAGGGCCGCCCCTGCGAAGACGCCGACCAGCAGCAGCAGAAACTTGCGACTCACCAGCGATCCCTCCACCAGATCGTCCATCGTGGTGATCTGGTTGATTACCAGATCGGGCTCTTCGGCGAGGAGCGAGCGGCGGACAAGTTCGGTCAGCGTGCCCGGTGGAACTGCAGAGCGTACCACGAGGTACGAGTGTCCCCAGGGGTCGACGGTATACGGGATGTAGATGGCGGCGTCCGACGGCTGATCGAGCCCGAACTGCTTGACGTCTCCGACCACGCCGATGACGCTGCCGACCAGCGGTTCGCCGAAATCGGCGCGGCCCGCCGCCGCCTTGGAGAAGGACACCCTGTGGCCCACCGGATCCTGTCCGGGCCAGTACTGCTCGGCCATGGTGCGGTTGATGACGATGCCCCCACTCCCGCTCGCAGACATGTCCGCCGCGGTGAACCAGCGCCCCTTGAGCAGCGGAACCCCCATCGTGGCGAGGTAGGATTCGTCGGTGGCGCGGAGGCCGACCGTCAGGTCCTGCCCCTCTACGGGTGGAGCGCCATCGATACCGACCGCGGTTCCTGACCACGCCCCTCCCAGCGGCAGGTGATTGACCACGCCGACAGCGGTCACGCCTGGGAGGCTGCGCACCCGCTCGGCGAGCCGGGTGTACAACTCGGCGATCCGGCTGTCCGGAGCGGCGTATCGTGGCGAGGGCTCCACGTGCAGCGTGAGGAGTCCGTCGCTCCGGAATCCGCGGTCAACCCCGAGCGTCCGCAGGAAGCTGTTGCCGAGCAGCGCGGCGATCACCAGCAGCGCAAAGGCCAGTCCCACCTGCAGCGCGATCAGCCCCCGCCTCCCGGCGCGTGCACCCCGACCCGGGCCGCCACGATCGCTCGACCGCGACAGCATGCCGGCAAGATTCGGCCGGCTCCCCACCAGGGCGGGGACCATTCCCGCCGCGACCCCGGCAATCAGCGTGATGCCCAGCGCCACCAGAAACACCCGGCTGTCGAGGCGGACCTCCTCGAGCCGCGGCAACACCGCGGATAGGCCGGAGTTAACGAGGTTTCCGCCACCAGTCGCGGTGATCAGGTGCACCGTCCATCTCGCCAGCACCAGGCCGAATGCGGCGCCCAGGCCGGCGAGCAGCAATGACTCCGCGAGGAGCTGCCTGACGAGGCGACCCTGCGCCGCGCCCAGCGCGGTACGCAGCGCCATCTCGCGGGTGCGCTGCCCGAGCCGGGCGAGAGCGAGGTTGGTGACATTCACACAGGCGATGACCAGCAGCAGCAGGGTTGCGGCGAGGAGTAGCAGGAGCGACTGGCGGATGCCCCCGCCGATCACCTGGTCTTCCAGTGGACTCACCACGCCGCGGAATCCGGCATTCTCCTTGGGATAGGCATCAGCAAACCGG
>JBDTTN010000449.1:0-3089 GCA_039930625.1 Gemmatimonadota bacterium
GATCGGTCGGCACCTTCGGCGCGCATGCCGCCATGGACGCGGCCAGCCGGCTCGAAAGCATGGGCCGGGGGAAAGATCTCTCCGGGGCCGGGCCGATCCTGGCCGAGCTGGAGAAGGACGTGGACAATCTGCGCACGCAACTCGAGCGCATCCTGCTGGCACATCGGGCGAGCGGCGCGTGGCAAGGGGACCAGTGCATGAGCACCGGCGAGGCCCCCATCGCCTAGCAGTTGAGAGGCTCGGCAGAGCCGCGAGCGGATCCGAATTTCTTCAGCTCTTCCCCCGGCCGGCCAACTCGCGCGGCAGGACTGCCCCGCCCACGGGGCGTTCTGCCCCGCGGGGCCCTCTCATGGCTTCACCCTCTCGAGCCAAGTGCCTGCGGAGTAGCGGCTTGGCGGACCTCGAAAGAATCGCCGTCGCGGCACGCTCCACGCTCATTACCTCCTCAGCAGACGGCACTCGGAATCGGCTCAGCGGGAGGAAATCGTCATCATGACCACGTGTATTGCACCCGAACTCGAACAGCCTCGGCCAGTGTCGAGCCTGATGAATGATCCGTTGTGGCGGGCCTTTCGCGACCAGAACTCCAGTGAGGCGCGGGATCGCCTGCTTGACAGGTACATGCCGCTCGTCACCAGGGCCGCGCACTACATCCGGCGGCGCACCGCCGATGCTATCGAGCTGGACGAACTGATCAGCGCGGGCTCGGTGGGCCTGCTGCAGGCGTTAGATCGTTTCGAGCTGCCCCGCGGGCTGGCCTTCAGCAGCTACGCCGTGCCGCGCATCCAGGGCGCCATGATCGATCAGCTGCGGGAGAACGACTGGGCGCCTCGCTCGGTGCGCCGCCGCGAGCGCAAGGTGGCCACGGCTACCCATCGCATGACGCAGCAGCTCGGCCGGGTCCCGAAGGAGTCGGAAGTCGCCGAGGAACTCGGGCTGGAACTCGGCGTCTATCAGGACTGGCGCTCGGAGATCGCGCGGACCGCGTCGGTTTCGCTCGAGGTCGAGAGCGCGACACCCGGCGGCGTGGACTACGCGCCGCGCGACCGGCTGGTGGACAGCGAGCAGGTGCTGGCGGACGAGGATCTGGAACGGCAGGAAGAGGAGGCGCGGATCCGCGCGGCGATCGACCTGCTACCGAAGCAGGAGCGCACCGTCCTGTCGCTGTATTACTACGAGGAACTGACATCATGCGCGATCGCCCAAGTGCTCCAGCTCACCGAGTCGAGGATCTCCCAGATCCGGACCCGGGCGCTGGCACGATTGCGGGCCTCTGGGCTGAGGCGGGAGGGGCGGGCATGACCGTCCTCTCATGCGGGACATTGCCGGCCGTCAGGGATCCAGCGGTCTACTTTGGCGGGAGATTGCAGGCCGTCACGGACCCAGCGGTCCACCGAGTGGAACCGCCGCCGACACGCGCCACGCATGCGGAAGATCCGGTCGCGACCTGCCGCATTCTGGTGGTCGATGATGAGCCCGCGAACACCAGGATCATCGGGCGGATCCTGGCGCGCGCCGGGTTCTCCGACGTGATCCTGACCAACGACCCGGTGCAGGCGCTTCCCATCTTCCTCGCCAACACTCCCGACCTGGTGCTGCTCGACCTGCAGATGCCGGTGATGGACGGCTTTCAGGTCCTGGAACAACTCGGCTCGGTGATTTCACGCGACACCTTTCTGCCAATCCTGATCCTCACGGGCGACGCCAGCGTGGACGCCCGGCAGCGGGCGCTCCGCGCCGGCGCCAAGGATTTCCTGCTCAAGCCGTTCGACACCACCGAAGTCGTCTTGCGCATCCGGAACCTGCTGGAGACCCGCAACCTGCACCTGCTGCTGGCAGCGCAGAATCGATCGCTGGAGACCAAGGTGCTCGAGCGGACCCAGGCGCTGAACGATGCGCAGATCGAGATGCTGCAGCGGCTGGCCTCGGCGGCGGAAGTCCGGGACGACGACACCGGCCAGCATACGGTGCGGGTGGGCGCATTCGCGGGCCGGCTCGCGCGCGAGCTGGGCTTGCCGGCGGTCGACGCTGAGCTGATTCGCCGGACGGCTCCGCTCCACGATGTGGGCAAGATCGGCGTTCCCGACGGGATCCTGCTCAAGCCGGGGCGCCTGACACCCGAGGAATTCGCGACGATGAAGACACACACCCTGATCGGTGCGCGGATCCTCTCCGGTGGTCATTCGGAGCTGCTGCGCGTAGCCGAGCGCATCGCGCTCAGTCATCACGAGCGCTGGGATGGGGCTGGCTATCCTCAAGGGCTGGTCGGGGCCGCAATTCCCGTGGAGGCGAGGGTGGTGGCGGTCGTTGATTTCTTCGACGCGCTCACCCACGACCGCCCCTACCGATCCGCCGTTCCGGTCCCTGAGGTCCTCGACATGGTACGGGCGGGCCGCGGGAGTCACTTCGATCCCGCTGTGGCCGACGCCTTTCTCGCGCTCCTGACCAACACCGCGGGGCCGGAGGTCGGCCTTCTCTCGCAGGAAGGTGAAGTATGAACCCCACCACCGGAATGTCGTCCATCCTCGTTGTGGACGAGGACGCCTCGATCCGCGACGTTGTCGGCAAGTATCTGAGCCGCCAGGGCTACACCGTCATCTGCGCAGCCACGGCAGTCGAGGCGCTCGAGGCGATCACGCGAGGGTCGGTGCCCTGCATGCTGCTGGACTGCAATCTGGGCGGGCAGGGCGGGATCGCGCTGATTCCCCAGGTGCACCGGCTGGATCGCGATATCTCGATCATCATGATGTCGGTTGCCGGGGATGCGGGAACCCGAACGGCCTGCATTCAGGCGGGGGCGCTGGAAGTCGTCGCGAAGCCCTTCGACCTTGCTGGCCTGGCCGGTGCCGTCGCGCAGGCGCTTTTCGATCGGCAGGACATCATTGAGCGACGTGCCACAAAGCAGCGGCGCAGGGAGGATGAGCCGGAGCGCGTCGAGCAGCTGCGCCGGGAACAGACCAAGCTCGAGCGCATCTCGGCTGCGAGCCTGGACGCGCTGGTGTTCGCCCTGGAATCCAAGGATGTCTTCATGGCCGGCCACTCGATGCGGGTGGCGCAGATGGCCGCGTCCATCGCGGCCGTGCTGGGGC
>JBDTTN010000450.1:0-3085 GCA_039930625.1 Gemmatimonadota bacterium
ACGCGCTTCGAGTTGCGGAGCGAGAAGGACTCGCTGGATGCCACGGCGGTACGGGAACGCTGAGGGAGAGGGGCGCTCGTAAGTCAGGCACCGGCGTGCAGTGAGAGCCGGGCGAGTCGTGGAGCTGCGACCGCCTCCTCGACGGTGAGGCGGACCCGGCGGATCGCCGTCGGGGTGAACCGGTCGAGGCGCCGGTAACCAATCGTGGTGCCGCGCGAGAGCAGCGACCAGCGTCCGCTGCTCCACCCTTCCAGCCGGTACCGGGCGATGGACTGCCCCGCCTCGAGCTGCTCCTGCAGGCTCGCGAGTCCCACCGACACTTCCTTGCCCAAGTCGATCTCCCAGCTTCCAGTCAGGCCCGGTCCGCTCCGCCAGCGGGGCCGCGCCCCACCAGTGAGCTCCTCCGCGAAGAGGCCATCCAGCCGCTGACCGAACGCGGTGAGCCGCGCGACGTCGGTCGCATGCAGCAGTCCCTCGGTGGTCGGCGGGACATTCAGCAGCAGCTTGGCGTTCCGACCCACTGAGGCGAAGTAGAGCTCCACCAGGTCGTCCACGCTCCGCACCCGATCATTCTCCTCCGGATGCCAGAACCACCCTGGCCGGATCGAGACGTCCGCCTCGCCGGGCCGCCAGACCGTGCCCTGCGGATCGCCGTGCTGCAGCGCTTCGATGACCGCGTCGCCCGGCGCACCCGGCTCAGGCACCGCCGCCGGATTCATCGTGGCCCAGTTAGGCTCCCCGGCGCTCCCCCGCTCATTGCCGATCCAGCGCACATCGGGCCCCGCATCGGAGAACATCACTGCCCCCGGCTGCAGTCGCCGGACCGTCCCGAAGACTCGGGGCCAGTCGTATACCTGCCGTCGGCCATTGGGACCCTCGCCGTTGGCGCCGTCGAACCAGACCTCCGTCAGCGGTCCATACCGGGTGAGTAGCTCGGTGAGCTGCCCGATGTAGACGTCGTTGTAGCGCGCGGAATCACCGTAGCTCGGCTCATGCCGATCCCAGGGTGAGAGATAGAGCCCCGCGCCGAGTCCTTCAGTGTGACAGGCATCCACGAATTCTCGCACCACATCGCCATGGCCATCCCGCCAGGGACTCTGTGCGACGGTGTGCTCGGTGAGCGCGCTGGGCCAGAGACAGAAGCCGTCGTGGTGCTTGGCGGTGAGCACCAGGGCGCGGAATCCGCTCTCCCGGGCAACCCGCGCCCACTGGCGCGCGTCGAGTCGAGCGGGATTGAAGATGGCGGGGCTCTCGGTGCCTTCCCCCCATTCGCGATTGGTGAAGGTGTTGACGCCGAAGTGAATGAAGAGCGCCCGCTCATCGCGCTGCCAGGCAAGCTGCGACGCGCTGGGGCGGGGGCGATCGCCGGCGGAGACGCGCGTGTCGGGGCCGAGTCGTGAGGCGCCTAACAGCGCTGCGGAGAGTGACAGGAATTCTCGGCGATCGAGGCGAGGGCGGTTCATGCAACGACCTCCGGGCTCAGGCGGGAGCGAGGAACTCCCTGTCGGCACGGATCCACAGCCAGAGCAGCGCGCCGATCAGCGCAAAGGCGGTTCCCGTCGCCAGTGCAGCCGGCCAGCCGAACAGCTTGACGGTGATCGGCACCATCAATGCGCCGATGCCGCCGACGATGTTCCCGCCGGTATTGAGAACACCGCAGGCGCTGGAGGTGTGCTTGCCCGCCACGCCGATGGTCGCCGCCCAGAATGGCCCTTCGGCCGCCTGCTGGCAGGCGAGGCACAGCGAAAGCAGGACAACGCAGACGACGGGCGATGCGGCGTTGGCCGCCGCGAGGAGCAGCAACCCCGAGAGTCCGAGCCCCACCATCGCGGGCGCGCGGCAGCCAAACCGAAGCCCCTTCGTCCTGGACAAGCGGTCACACACGAGACCGCCGATCACGGCTCCCACGGCCCCGGTGATCCAGGGTGCGGCAGAGTAGAACCCGCTCTCCAGAGTCTTGAAGCCGCGGTTGTCCACCAGGTAGATGAAGAGCCAGTTGAAAAAGAAGTAGAAGACGTAGTTGCTGCAGAAATAGCTGGCAGTGAGGAGCAGGACCTGCGGGTCACGCACCACCAGCTTCCAGTCGCCCTTCGCAATCGTGGTATCCCTTGGTGGTCGCCCCGCGTTGATCAGGTCGAGTTCTCCCTGGTGCATGGCCGGATGTTCCGCGGGAGTATCCCGTGCATACCACCACCACACGCCCGCGAGCAGGAAGCCGAGCGGCGCAGTGAAGATGAACGATTGGCGCCAGCCATAGCTCTCCATCAGCCAGGCGATCAGCGGCCCCGCGGCGGCGGAGCCGAGGGTCAACCCGGCGTTGCTCATCGCATTCGGGAAGGCCCAGCCGGCGACCGGGAACCAATCGCAGGTCATCGCGCCGCCGGTGACCGGATACAGCGGGGCCTGAGCCGCACCCATCAGTGCGCGGAGCGTGACCAGCGCAGCGAGGGTCGCGGACGTCGTCCCGAGGCCCCGGTCGGGGATCAGGCCGACCATGAGATTCAGCACGCCCCACAGCACGGCGATGATCGCCAGCGTCTTCCGGGCACCGATCCGGTCGCCAAAGACACCACCGGGAAACTGGAAGATCCCATAGCCCCATGCGAACGCGGCGAGCACGAAGCCGAGCTGCACCTGGGTGAGCCTGAGGTCGCCCATCATGTGCTCGCCCGCGACCGACATGTTGGTGCGCAGCAGGTACGCGACGAAGCTCGCGGCGGTGAGCAGCGCGAGGATGTTCCAGCGGATAATCGAGCGGCCGGGGGGGATAGTGCGGGTCACGCCCACCAAAGTGCAGGCTCACCGGCCATCCGGATAGCCCCCACTATTGCCGACAGAGCGCCTTGGGGTCGCCGCGCGGACCATCGACCAGCGGGCGATGATCCATGTTGCCAACCTGCACCGCGACGTCGCGGACCAGCCGTGCCACCCGCGCGAGCGCGTCGTAATCGATGTACTGCGGCTCGTCGGTGACCTGGTGATAGTCGAGATGTTCGCCGCGGGAGAGCGCAGTCGCCGGAATGCCGTAGCGGGCGTAGCTGTAGTGATCGGCTCTGCAGTAGTACTGCAGCGGGTGCCCGGGCGC
>JBDTTN010000451.1:0-3084 GCA_039930625.1 Gemmatimonadota bacterium
GCGCTGCTCCGAGATCCGCCGCCAAGCCGAAGCCGAGGCGGCCACCGCCTGGCAGGAAGGGCAAGCGCAGCCGGTAACAGCGATCAGGGCGGCCTCGGCGGGCCGCCCTGATTCTTTGTCACTCGTCCTGCAGCGATTTCGGCGGGCCCAGAATTTCGCGCCATACGAACGCATCGCGGAGGGCCTGTACTGTCACCCGCGGCCGCGAGACAACCGGCTCCTCGGGCTTTCGGACACTGCGGTCGAATTTCTCGTGATCCACCGCGGCGTGCACGCGGTTGCGGTCCTGTGCGGACTTGATCCGCCGTTGCGAAGTGGCCTCCGCCTCCTCGTCCCGATTCTGCACCACGCGCTCGGGCCGGACCGTGAAGACCTCGACATTCTGCAGCCTTCGCTCATCGGCGAGCCGTCCCTCCTCCTCCAGCGAGGTCCGGTCCTCGACATCCTCCGCGGACTGCAACTGCGTCTGTGAAATCCGTCCCAGCGGTCCACGATCGTCCTGGACCACGTCGCGCTGGCGCGGAGGAGGCGCCTTGGGCTTGAGCCGCGGAACCTGCCGAGCCTGAGGAGCCGGCCGGCCGGCCATCGGGCCATGTTCCTTCTGCCGCTTCACCGCCTCAATCTGCCTGAGAATCGAGTCGAGGGAGACCGCCCCTCCGTCCGTCGCTCCCGCTTCACCGCGACGGTCCGCGGCCTTCTCGTTTACGGAAGAACCCGCCGCCTTCTTTGCCTTGGAGATGATGTTCATGATAAAGAAGAGGACCGCGAGAATGACGATCCCCCCGAAGCCGTCCGCCGACCGGATCTCCTCCATTTAGGACGAGCCGCCGGTGGAGGTCTCCGACTGGCCGGCAATCGACTGCCGCATGGTGGTGTCCGCCTGCAGGTTCCGGTAACGCTGGTAGTCCATCACCCCGAAGTTGCCGTTGCGGAAGGCATCGGCCATGGCGAGCGGTATTTGCGCTTCTGCAGCGATCACCGCGGCGCGCTGTTTCTGCGCCTCCGCCTTGTACTCCTGCTCCATCGCGACTGCCATGGCGCGGCGCTCTTCCGCCTTGGCCTGGGCGATGCGCTTGTCCGCTTCGGCCTGGTCGGTCTGCAGCTCGGCGCCGATATTCTTCCCCACGTCCACGTCCGCAATATCGATCGAGAGGATTTCGAACGCGGTACCGGCATCCAGCCCCTTGGCAAGCACGGTCTTGGAGATCATGTCAGGATTCTGGAGCACGGCGTTGTGGGTGTCGGCCGAGCCGATCGCGGACACGATTCCCTCACCGACCCGGGCGAGAATCGTCTCTTCACCGGCGCCGCCGACCAGCCGGTTGATGTTGGCCCGCACGGTCACCCGCGCGATCGCCAGCAATTGAATGCCATTCTTGGCCATCGCCGCCACCTTGGGGGTAGTGATGACCTTGGGATTGACGCTGACCTGCACCGCCTCGAAGACGTCGCGCCCGGCGAGGTCGATCGCGGTGGCCTGCTTCAGGGTGAGCGGAATGCCGGCTTTGTCCGCCGAGATCAGCGCCCTCACGACCCGCTCGACGGAACCGCCGGCGAGGTAGTGCCCCTCGAGATCGTTCAGCGGCACGTTGAGGCCGGCCTTGTGGGCGTTGATGAGCGGATTGACGATGGCGGCCGGATTGACCTTCCGGAATCGCATGCCGAACAGCGTGAGGAACGGCACCCTGACACCGGAGGCCCAGGCGGTGATCCACAACCCGAGCGGTATGAACCGGAAGATGATGACCAGGGCGATGAAACCGATGAAGAACAGGGCAAGCAGCAGCCCCGGGGCGAGCGTACCGATATCATCCACGGTGTAGTCTCCTGGTTAGTCCTGGGCCTGCCTGACGACGTGTCTGTACCCCTCGGCGCGCACCACAACCACCCGCGCGCCGCTGTTGATGTACTCCCCCTCCGTCACGACGTCAATACGCTCGCCCCCCACCGTCGCCACACCGGCCGGCCGCAGGTCGGTAGCGGCGATGCCGATACTTCCGATCAGTTCGCCGCGGGGCAACGCAGAGACATAGCCCTCGGCCGACTGGGCCGAGTCCTGGTGGATCAACCCGGCGAAACGACGGCTGTTCGGCAGGTGCCTCAGCCACGTGAATGCCACCGCCAGGGTAATCACGACGCTGGCGCCAAGCACGGCCAATGCC
This sequence comes from Gemmatimonadota bacterium, assembly GCA_039930625.1. Classification (GTDB taxonomy): domain Bacteria; phylum Gemmatimonadota; class Gemmatimonadetes; order Gemmatimonadales; family GWC2-71-9; genus JADJOM01. The sequence continues at coordinate 2,163 of JBDTTN010000451.1, forward strand.
TGGAAGACATCGCCGCCGGTCGGAAAGTTGCCGAGCATCGCGAGCACGATCGCCGCGCCGATCAGCACCGCTCCGAGGACTCCGGCCACGCCGAACCCCGGCAGCAGGAATACCTCGACGCCTACGGCGATAACACCCAGCCCGAGCAGGATGACTTCCTCGAGTCCGGCGAGACCGACGATCAGGCTGGAGCCGAAGAAGAGCCCGAGGCAGACGAAACCGATGAGCAGACCGAGCCCGTGGGCACCGGCCTTGATCTCCGCCAGCAGCGCCAGCACGCCGATCGAGAGCAGCAGTGGCGCGACGATCGGATTGGTAAGGAAGCGGACCACCATCTCGGCCCAGTTGATGTCGATCGAGGTCACCGTGGCTCCGGCGAGCCCCACCTGCGCGAGCAGCTCGCTCTCGTTCTCCACCTGTGCCCGGGCGTATTTGACGCGGATCGCCTCACTGGTGCTCAAGGTGACGAGCTGGCCCCGCTCCGCGAGCCCCGCCACGCCCAGGCTCTCATCCACCATTGCTTCCGCGATACGCGGATCGAGTCCGCGTGCCTCGGCGAGCGCCCGGAATTCACCGCGCATCGCCGAGACGTACTTCTCCGCCAGCTTGGTTCCCTGTCCGTCCACCGGCGTCGCGGCACCGAGCACCGCACCGGGCCGCATGAAGATGCCGTTGGTGGAGATGGCGATCATCGCCCCGGCGCTGTAGGCGCGGGGATTCACGAAGGCGTAGACCGGCACCTTCGAGGCGCGCACCGCATCCGAAATCAACTCGGCGGCGTCGATCCGCCCGCCGGGAGTATCAAGATCGAGGAGCACGGCAGAGGCCCCGGAGGCATTCGCCTGCCGCAGACCGCGAACGATGTAAGGCGCCAGCCCGTTTTCGATGGTACCGTGAATATCGAGGCGATAGACGGCGCCAG
>JBDTTN010000452.1:0-3082 GCA_039930625.1 Gemmatimonadota bacterium
ACGATCTACTTCAATTTCAGCGCCGGCTATCCCGATCAGAGCTTCAGTGCGATCGTGCCGGATTCTGCTTTCGACCGCTTTCCCGATGCGGCCAGGTGGGGCATGATGCGAGTCCGTATCACGGGACTGATCTGGCTCCAGGACGGGAAGACTCCAGCGGTAACCCTGAGCAATCCCGCTGCGCTCGAGCGGGCGCCCTGAGACCGGAACGCGACGGGCGCGGCCGGAATGCCGCGACGACGGCCGAGGTAAATTGCTTGTGACCCAGCACCGGATGAGGTGGGAGATGCGGGTGGAGTCCCGGGTTCCGAAGTGGCTCTCCCGTGCCATCTTCGGCGTCGGATTGGTGTCGCTGAGCGCCGGCGGCCTGGACGCGCAAGCCCACCGCGACGTGATTCTCGCCACGACCACGAGCACCCAGGATTCGGGCCTGCTCGATTCACTGGTGCCCCGATTCGAGAAGCAGTGCTACTGCCGAGTGAAGACCATCGCCGTCGGCACCGGGCAGTCGCTGGCGCTCGGCGCTCGTGGTGAGGCCGATGTCGTGCTGGTGCACGCGCCGTCGGTGGAGAAACGGTACCTGGCCGAGGGCCAGTTCATCAATCGGCGGCTGGTGATGAGCAATGACTTCGTGGTCGTCGGGCCGCACGGCGATCCAGCGGGCCTGCACCTGCTGCCCACGATTGCGGCAGTCTTCATGCGGCTGGGGCAGGGAAAGGCGGCTTTCGCTTCCCGCGCGGACAGTTCCGGCACCCATATCCTGGAGCTGAATCAATGGAAGGCTGCGGGAGTCGCGCCGTCGGGGGCGTGGTACCTTCAGGTCGGGCAGGGGATGGCAGCGACGCTTCGGATCGCGTCGGAGAAGGGCGCCTACACGCTGACTGACCGGGGAACCTATCTGGCGCTGAAGCAGGGGCTGCAGCTCGATGTCGAGTTCGAGGGCGCGCCCGAACTGCTCAACATCTATCATGTCATGGAAGTGAATCCGGACAAATGGCCGAACGTGAATCACGATGGCGGCCGCGCCTTTGCCGATTTCATGCTGACTCCCGAGACCCAGGCGTACATCGGCCGCTTCGGCGTCCAGCGGTTTGGTCAGCCGCTATTCATTCCCCAGGCGGGCAAGCGGGAGGAGGATCTCCTGAGGCCAGCCGCCTAACTGGCGCTCCGCCCGCATGAATCTGGTCCTCGAGGGGTTCAGGCACGCACTGGCAATGATCCTTCGGGGCGACCCGCAGGTGATGGAGATCATGTGGCTCTCCCTGCGCGTGTCAGGGATCGCCACCCTGGTGAGTCTGGTTCTCGGCGTGCCGATGGGCACGTTGCTCGCACTCAGCCGCTTTCCGGGGCGGCGGCTCGTTCTCGGCGTCATCAACGCCGGCATGGGCCTGCCGCCCGTCGCCGTGGGACTGTTCGTCAGCATCCTGCTCTGGCGCAGCGGACCGCTCGGCTTTCTCGAGCTGATGTACTCTCCCGGCGCGATCATCCTGGCCCAGTGCGTCATCGCTCTCCCCGTGGTCACCGGGCTCACGGCGGCCGCGATGCAGCAGCTCGACCCGCGATTGCGGCTGCAGTTGCTTGGCCTCGGCGCTTCCCGGATGCAGACGCTCACGCTGCTGCTTCGCGAGGCTCGCTTCTCCGTCCTCGCCGCGGTGATGGCAGGCTTCGGCGCGGTGATCTCGGAGGTAGGGGCATCGATGATGGTGGGCGGCAACATTCTGCACAGTACGCGGGTGTTGACGACCGCCACGGTGCTGGAGACCAGCAAGGGCAACTTCGATGTCGCAATCGCGCTCAGCGTGCTCCTGCTCGCGCTGACCTTCCTCGTCACCATGATCCTGACCGCGATCCAGCAGCGCGGCGCGCGCGGGTGACCGCCTCCGCAGCCGCGCGGCCCGCGGAGGAATCCGCCCTGCGTGCGGATGGGGTCACGGTCCGCTACGGCGACCGCCCTGTGCTCGAGGACGTGCACCTCGACCTGCAGTCCGGTCGAACCCTCGCGCTGCTCGGCCCGAATGGGTCCGGCAAGTCCACGCTGCTTCGGGTGCTGGCGCTCCTCGAACGGCCCGACGCAGGGCGGCTGATGCTGTTGGGGGAGCCGGTGTCCTATCAGGGCTCCGCGCGCCTGGCGCTCAGGCGGCGGATAGCGACGGTGTTCCAGGCGCCGCTGCTGACCGATGCCACCGTCGCCGAGAATGTCGCGCTTGGTCTCGGCTTCCGCGGTGTGACCGGGTCAGGTGCCACCGCACGGGTGACCCGGTGGCTGGAGCGGTTCGGCATCGGACATCTGGCGCGGCGGCGCGCGCGCACCCTCTCTGGCGGTGAGGCCCAGCGCGCGAGTCTCGCCCGAGCGTTCGTGGTCGAACCGGAGCTGCTCTTTCTCGATGAGCCGTTCGCGTCGCTCGACCTGTACGGTCGGGAGGTGCTCGCCCTGGAACTCGAGGCGATCCTGCGGGAGTCCCGGATCGCCACGGTGCTGGTCACCCACGAGCGCGCAGAGGCGATGATGCTGGGCGACGAAATGGCGGTGCTGCTCGGGGGCCGGCTGGCGCAACAGGGTGCGACGCGAGAGGTGCTGTCCCATCCCGTCAGCGAACCGGTGGCGCGCTTCCTCGGCGTGGAGAATCTGCTGCCGACCCGGATCGAGCATCGCCAGGGCGACCGGGGCGAGGTGCAGGTCGCCGGCCAGCGCTTCGCGGTGGGGCTCTCACCCGCAGTCGGCAACGACGCGCTGCTCTGCCTGAGGGCGGAGGATGTCCACCTCTCTCCTCCCGGAACGCCGCCGGAGAGCGGCAGCGTGCGGGTATCCGCGCGGGTAGTGCGAATGGTGCCGTACGGTGTGCCGTGGCGCATCCACCTCGACGGCGGCGTTCCCCTCGTGGCGCTCGCGGCTCAACGCACTGTGGAGCGACTGCAGCTCAAGTCGGGCATGGAGCTGGTCGCGTCGTTCGATCCTGCCCGGGTGCATGTGGTGGCCGGCCGTACCGGGGCGGTCGGGTGATCGGCATCCATCCAGTCACAGTGGTCCCGACCCGCCAAGCCTTGCCGCCTGCCCGGCGGGGAGGCTAATCTCCCCGCCCTC
>JBDTTN010000453.1:0-3063 GCA_039930625.1 Gemmatimonadota bacterium
CGGTGAACTCCTCCACCTGCCGCTCGAGATCTTCCTTGGCGACGCCGTACCGTTGCTGCAGCACGCCGATGAGCTGCTCACGCTTGCCGGCGATGACGTCCAAGTCGTCATCAGTCAGCTTGCCCCACCGCTCACGGACCTTGCCCTTGGCCTGGGTCCACTTGCCTTCGATTTCAGTCCAGTTCACGTCAACCTCCCTGTGAGTTGCCCGAGGCCAGCCCCGGAAATTCGGATCCTGCTATACCCGCAGCAGCGCCAGACGCGAAAAAGGCGCGTCGCGTTCCCCGAGGGGAGCGATCGCGCCTTCGACTGATGAGACCGGTCTCTCATCCGACAAGGTGCCCGGAGAGTAACCGGGCGTATGGCCTGCGACTGCAAATTATCCGTCCACGGTGCCGGTGCCAGTGATCGGCATCACCCTGCACACGGGCTCTTGGAGCGCTCCTGTCGCGACTCGATCACGCCTCAGAAACTCGCCGACAATCCCGCTGTCAGCGCGAGGTCGTTCTGAAACTGTTTCGATCCGCTGAAGTCGCCGCCATACACATAGTCCTCGACATCGAAGCGCACGCCGATGCTGTGCCCCAGCGGCAACCGTACACCGCCGCCCACCACGCCGCCGAAATCGGTCTGACTTCGGTTGTTCTGCAGCACGTCCGTCCCGCGGCGGATGATGGCCGGCCCCACGCCGACGTAGATGCCCAGCGGCGACAGCGCCGGCGAGATCCCCAGCATCAGCTTGAGACCTCCCACGACCAGGTTGCTGTGCCGGCTGGCGTTGATCGTCGCACCGGCCACCTCGACCCGGGCGGGAGCGTACCCCGCCACGAACTCGAGGCCCAGCGGGCTCTTCGCCCAGAAGGTCAGGCGCGCGCCGCCGATGAAGCTGTTGCTGCGCTTGATGTCGTTCCCCAGCGAGGCAAAGCTGTTCTTCGTGGGCACGAAGACGCCGGCGAACGGGGTGATGCTGACTCCGCCCTGCGCCTGGACCGGTCGAGCCGCGAGCGCGAAGCTCGCCAGCGGGACAATCGTGCGCCAGACGCAGGGGAATTTCACGCTCAGTTGCGGAGCGAGAGGTTGCTGCCGGTCATGGTGTCGTCAAAGGCGATGGCGTCGATCCCGCCGGTGCCCCAGCCCGCCAGCACGATGGTGTAGGCCTTCCCCGCCTCAAACTTCATGTTCTTGAGCAGGAGCGGCTTCCGGGTCTTCAGGTCGCTGCGGATCTCGATCGTGCCGCTGACCGGCTCTATGTCCTTGGATCCGGCCTCGGTGCCGTAGCCGACGCTGCCGAAGATCGGGTCCTTCTGTCCCTGCATCGCGACATCCACGTTGCCGATGTCCGGTGCCGCGTTGATCACCCGGATCCGGGCCTTGCCGGAATCGGGCACCACCTCGTCCCGCAGGACCCGCATGCTGGGCTCGCCCTTCATGCCCGGCAGCGCGACGATGGTATAGCGGTAGCCGTCGGTCATCGCTTCGTTGTTGTTCGCCAGCGCGCTGTCGCTGCCGGTCGAGCGCAGCCGGAAGTTGACCATGTTGTTGCGAATCTCGGCGTACGGCGTCACGCCCTTGTAGGCGATGTCGGCGAAGACGGTCCGGTCGCCGCCCGAGACGTCGATGCCCTTCTTGGCGGGGATGGCGTTCACCAGCCGGACCAGCGACTTGCCCTCCTTCGCCATCTCGGTGCCCGAGGGTGAAGCCTGTGTCTGGCCGTCGTTGCTGGTGAGCACGGGCTTCTCCGTCTTGGCGCCGCTGCACGCCAGGGTGACGGCCAATGCAAGGCCCGTGGCCACGACCTTCGATGTATTCCGCATAAGTGCTCTCATCTCGATTCGGTTGATGGTGTCCAGCGCGACATTGTGCTGATCACTTCGGGTTCAATGCACCGCTCCTGCGGGCACCTGCGCCTCGGCCAGCTCACTCAGCAGCGGCAGGCCGTCGCCATCCAGCACGAATCGGCGGATCACCCGGCGGTGTCTCCCCGCCGGTGCGGAGATGGTGAGATCGCCACTGTCCGCGGCGTGCACCTTCACATGGCGGTAGAGCGCGGAAACGGGGCCGAGCAGTCCTACGATCGTGACCAGAAACTCATCCAAATGCTGCTTCCAGCTGTTCCCCGCGACGATCACCCCGGGGCAATGGTCTGGGAGGTAAAGGCGGTCATCCAGGAAGCCGGTATCGGTCGTCACCAGGATGCGATCCATCCGGTTGCACAAATCGAGCAGTGGCGCACCGGTGAGGCCCGCTCCAAGGTCCAGAGCCGAACGGGCGTCCCAGAGGCGACGGTGCGGCCAGTTCATCTCGTCGAGTTCGGGAGCCAGCATGAACGGCAACCGCGCGGCGTGTCCCCGCGCAATGGCACGCTGCGACTCGCTGTCTTCCCGGGTCAATCGAAGCCACGGCGTCGTCGTCGCTCTGATCAGGTCTTCCGAGGGTACGGGAACCCTGAACGGCTGGCTGGATGAGGTGTCGATCATTTGCAAACGTCCTCCACACGTGGGGCCGGGGCCCGGAAACGACAAAAGGCGCGGGGATCGATGTTGCCGATCCCTTCGCGCCTTCGACTGGCGGGCCCGTTGCCCGTCCGACAAGGTGGGCTGTCTCACAGCCATCATGCCTTCGTACCGCAGTTCAAGCCTACCCCTGCTGCATCGGCGGCGCAAGTGGGAAACCCATCGGCTGCCTAACTAAAGTGACGGGCATCACATGTGGGCGCGGGTCTCCACCCTTGGGTGGACGAGGGACTACGCGCCGCCTTCGGCGACCGCCGTCGCCGCCTGCGGGTTCACTTCCCGTTCCGCGATTCTGCTGAGCTTCCGGTCCGCGCCAACCTCCTCCTGCTCGTTCTGGGTGAGGAGTATGACGATCTCCTCGTAACCCAGGATGCCGGCCAGCGCCTTGGCCGAACCGTACGCCGCGATCTCGTAGTGCTCGACCCGCTGCGCATCGGCGATGAGCGCGGCATCCAGCACCGCGTCATCCCCCTTCTCCTCCATCGTCTCCGCACCCTCCGCCAGGAGGCCTTCCATGCCCTTGCACCTCTTGCCGTGCGGACTGACACCC
>JBDTTN010000454.1:0-3061 GCA_039930625.1 Gemmatimonadota bacterium
GTCTGCTGATCCTCTCCAACATCTTCATGACCTTTGCGTGGTACGCGCACCTGCGGAACCTGGCCGATCGTCCCTGGTATGTGGCAGCGATCATCAGCTGGGGCATCGCGCTCTTCGAGTACCTGCTCCAGGTACCGGCGAACCGCATCGGTTACACCACGATGTCGCTGGGGCAGCTCAAGATCCTCCAGGAGGTGATCACGCTGAGCGTGTTCGTCCCCTTCGCGGTGTACTACATGAAGCAGCCGTTCAAGGTCGATTACCTCTACGCCGGCGCCTGCCTCCTCGGCGCGGTCTACTTCATCTTTCGCGATCCGAAGGGGTGAGCTGGTCGCAGGCGGGTTGGATCATGGAAGAATGACGGTTATCCTACTGCCAGCCGTCGAGCTGGATCGACCCCGCTTTTCGAGGTGCAGATGACCCAACCCCTGGTCGGCATCGTGATGGGCAGCGACTCGGACTGGGAGGTAATGCAGCACGCCGCGAAGCAACTGGCCGCCTTCGGCATTCCCCACGAGACCAGGGTGGTCTCCGCCCATCGCACTCCAGACCTGCTCTACAGCTATGCGGCCGAAGCGTCGGGACGCGGGCTTCGCTGCATCATCGCCGGTGCCGGTGGAGCGGCCCACCTCCCCGGGATGCTCGCCGCGAAAACCCCGGTCCCGATCCTCGGCGTTCCGGTGCCCTCGAAGCATCTCAACGGGCTGGACTCGCTGCTCTCGATCGTGCAGATGCCGGGGGGAATTCCCGTCGCCACGTTCGCCATCGGCGAGGCGGGGGCCAAGAACGCAGGCCTCTTCGCTATCGCGATCCTCGCCCGTACCGATGCCGCCCTCGCCACCAAGCTGGACGATTTCCGCAGTACTCAGACCGATCGCGTACTTGGCCTCACGCTACCGGAGCCGTCGTGATCCAGCCTGGTGCCACCCTCGGCCTGCTGGGCGGGGGACAACTGGGTCGGATGTTTGTGCAGGCGGCGCAGCGGATGGGCTTCGAGGTCATCGTCCTCGATCCTGACCCACTCAGTCCGGCAGGTCGGATCGCCACTCGTCACATCGCGGCCGCCTATTCCGACCAGGTGGCGCTCTCGGACCTCGGCCGCAGTGCCGCGGCGGTTACGACCGAGTTCGAAAACGTCCCGGCGGCCTCGCTGGCATTCCTGCGCCAGTTCGGTCCGGTGCGCCCCGGTGCCGAGGCGGTCATGCTCACCCAGGATCGCATCGCCGAGAAGCGCTTTGCGCGGGAGCAGGGACTGGGCACTGCCCCCTTTCACTCCGTAGCCAGCCTCGCGGACTGCGGGGCAGCCTTTACCGCGATCGGCGCGCCAGCACTGCTCAAGACCGCTCGGCTCGGGTATGACGGGAAGGGCCAGGCCGCTGTGGGATCGGTGGAGGAGGTCCGGGAGGCGTATCAGCGCTTCGGCGTGCAGCCCTGCATCCTCGAAGGCCGGCTCAGCCTGGAGCTGGAGATCTCCGTGGTGCTTGCACGCGGCGCAGATGGCTCGATGGTGAGCTTTCCAGTCGCCGAGAATCGCCACGTGGACGGCATTCTCGACACGTCGGTGGTTCCGGCGCGGATCAGTCCCGCCCTCGCGGCGCAGGCGCGCGCGGCCGCGATGGCACTGGCGACGGCGATGGAATACGTCGGCACCATGGCGGTCGAGTTCTTCGTGGTCGAGGGGGACAGACTGCTCGTCAACGAGATGGCCCCTCGGCCGCACAACAGCGGGCACTATTCGCTCGATGCCTGCGCCACCGATCAGTTCGAGCAGCAGGTAAGGGCGCTGGCTGGACTGCCACTCGGCGACACCGCCCTGCTCACGCCGGTCACGATGGTCAACCTGCTGGGGGACCTGTGGGCGAACGGAGAGCCGCGCTGGGATCGCGCCCTCGCCGACCCGCGCGTCCACCTTCATCTATATGGCAAGTCCGAACCCAGGCCCGGGCGCAAAATGGGCCACATCAATGTGCTTGCGCCGACCGCCGAGGAAGCGCTCTCGGCTGCGCTTGCGGCGCGCACATCACTCATCACACCGTAGCGAGGTAGTCCAATGCTGCTGACGTTGCTTTCCACCGCGATGCTGCTCGCACCGATTCATCCCGCCCAGCCCCAGGCGGCTCTCGCCTGTATCACGATGAATACCAAGAATCTCCCGCTGGCCACACGAAAGAGCCCGCTGGATTCGATCTCCTTCAAGGTCGGCGCCGCCGAGGTGAAGCTCTGCTACGGGCGTCCCTCGGCGCGCGGGCGGACGATGATCGGGGGCGAGAATGTGCCCTTCGGCAAGCTGTGGCGCACCGGCGCCAATGAGCCGACGATGATCCACACCAGCGGTCCCCTGGTGATTGGGGGCGTGACAGTGCCGGCTGGTTCGTATTCGATCTACACCATTCCCGATCCGAAGACGTGGCAAGTCATCGTCAACCGGTCCATCACCCAGTGGGGCGAGGAGCATGGCTACACCGATGCGGTGAAAGCCCAGGAGGTCGGGCACGGGATGGCGGAGAGTTCGGTGCTGGGATCGCCGGTCGAGACCTTCACCATCCGCACCGAGGCTGGGGCCGGCGGCACGGTGAACCTGCTGCTGGAGTGGGAGAAGACGCGGGTGACGATTCCGATCACGGCGGGGATGTAGGCCGCGGCGCCTGGAAGCAGCGTTCGCTGAGCCTGCAGCAAAGCGACTCCCGACGCGATCCGGGGGTCGCTTTCTCCTGTGGGGCATATGAACATCCTCCGGATCTGGCATGGATGCCTTTTCCGGGAAACTTCACCGCCCGTTCAGTCACTCGTGGCTACACTGGGCTCAATCGTCGGCTCAGCACCACGATCCAGCCGGACGATACCTTTGGGTAGCTTGAGAGGTTCCCGTGAAAACTACGGATGCAGGTTTGGCACTGCTCTGCGGGGCAGTAATTGTCGTTTCCGGATGTGCGGACCCGGCGGGAGTCGGGGAAAACCGGGATCCTTCCCAAACTGCGATGGCCGTCAGAGTCGGGCCGATGGACCTCGGGACACTGGGCGGGCCCAACAGCTCAGCCGCGGACATCAACGACGCGGGGGT
>JBDTTN010000455.1:0-3057 GCA_039930625.1 Gemmatimonadota bacterium
GGGGATACGACTGCTGACCGGTCAGCCGGGCCGGCAGCATACAGAGAAGCAGAATTGCGGAGAGGAGCACCGGACGACGCATTCCAGACGGTACCGCGCGAGCGTCACCTCGATCCGTTCAGCGCGTCACATTCCGGCGACGGAACACTGACCTCGCGCCGGGGACGCGCGTTGACTCCGGATCAGGTCGTCTGCAGCGCCGGCAGGGCGACACGCATGGCCTCGGGAGAGGGCCAGCGCTCGTCAGGGGCCTTCTGCAGTGCCCGGGTGATCGCGGCCGCGAGCGGCGTCGGGGTGTCGGGTCGGCGGGTTCGGACGTCGGGCACCGGCGCGGTCTGGTGCTTGGTCAGCACCAGATCCTCGAAGGGATCGTCGAACGGCGGCTTGCCGGCGAGGCACTCGAACAGGACGCAGCCCAGGGAATAGAGGTCCGAGCGCGCGTCAATTCCGTCGACTCCGCCGATCTGTTCCGGACTCATGTAGGCCGAGGTCCCGACCGCGAACCCCGATCGCGTCAAGCGGTCCGAGCCGGCCTCTGATACCGCCTTGGCGATCCCGAAGTCCAGCAGCACCGCACCACCCGGCGAGAGAATGATGTTGTCAGGCTTGACGTCCCGGTGCACGATCCCCACCCGATGGGCAGAATCCAGCGCACCAAGGAGGTCGTGGGCGATGTGGATGGTATCCGAGATCGAGACTTTGCGGACGCGGTCGATATGCTGCCGCAGGGACGGCCCGGGTACGAATTCCATGATGTACCAGAGCAGCCAGTCGCTCTCACCCCAGTCCAGCATGCGGGCGATCCGTGGGTGGCTGAGGCGCGAGATGACCTTGATTTCGCGGAGGAACCGCTCGGCAGTGACGCTGGCGGCGAGCTGCGGGTGGAGCACCTTGAGCGCCAACTGCTCCCCCGACGCTCCGAGCGCCAGGAAGACCCGCGACGCCCCGCCACGACCGATCTCGCGCTCGACGGTATACTTGCCGTGGAGTGCCTGGCGGATAAGCGGGAGGAGATCACGACCCATGGAGACTCCACGGGGAGGCTGCAGGAATGCTGGTAAGAAGGGGTCGCGGCCCCGGCCCCGCAAGGGTCGCGGTGTGGCCCGCTCCAACCTTCTCCATGGTGCCGACTGTCCAACGGCTGTTCCCCAAGCCAGGAGCCCGGACGTGCCTCATTTGCTGCAGCTCTCCCTGTTGGCCCTTGCAGCCGCGTTGCCCCTGTCGGCGCAACAGCCCCACTCCTATGTCCTCTCGGGCGCCGACGTCGCCATTTACAATCTCGCCGGTGAGGTCAGCGTGCTCGGCGGCTCAGGACCTGCCGTCACCGTCGAGGTCACGGTGGTCGGTCACGACGCTGGTCGCCTCACGGTTGAGAACGGCGACCTTCGTGGCCGCCCGACCCTGCGGGTCTTGTACCCCGAGGACCGGATCGTCTACCCCGCACTTGGCCGGGGCAACAACACCAATTTCACGATTCGGGATGACGGCACCTGGGGCGGGTCCAACAATTGGCACGGCCGCTCCGATGGACGGAAAGTCACGATCCGGGGCGATGGCTCCGGGCTGGAAGCCTCCGCCAACCTCCGCATTGCCATTCCGACCGGCAAGCGGGTGAGTGTCTATCTCGGTGTCGGCCGCATCGACGTTACCAACGTCGACGGCGACCTCCGGGTTGATGCCGCCAGCGCGGACGTCAACAGTCGCGGCACCCGTGGCGCGCTGAACATCGACACCGGTTCCGGCGATGTGGCGGTCCAGGATGCGAGCGGCACCATCTCGCTCGATACCGGATCGGGGGACATCCACCTCACCGGGATGAAAGGCGGCGAGCTGAAGCTGGACACCGGCAGCGGTTCGGTGAATGGCACCGGCATCACCTCGGCCGACGCGACGATCGAGACCGGCTCGGGGGACATCAAACTCGACGATATCACCGTGCCCAGGCTGTCGCTCGAGACCGGGAGCGGATCGGTGGACGCAAAGCTCATGGGCCCTCTCGACAGGCTGCACGTCGAAACCGGTTCGGGCGATGTGACGATCCGGCTCCCCGAAAGCGTGGGCGCCACGGTGGACCTCGACACGGGAAGCGGCGATTTCGTGCTCGACTTCCCGCTCCAGTTCACGAAGAAGAGCGAGGGAAACCTGAGCGGGCGGTTGGGAGATGGCCGGGGACGGATCGAGATCGAAACCGGCTCGGGGGACATTGCGCTGGTGAAGTGAGGGGATGGGTAGGGGAGGAGCGGTGCTCCGCCCTTGGCCTGGTACTCAGTGAAACTATGGGGCGAAGCGATGCTTCGCCCCTGTTGCGTTTCTCAGTGAGAGACCACGCTGTCCCCCACCGCCCGCTCCAGCCGGACAAACGCGCTGTCCCCTTCCGCTCCCTGCATCAGGGTGTCTATCGCCGCCACCGCCACCTTGATGTCGCGGCCGTGTTGCTCGTACCAGCGCTCGAACAGGTCGAGCCTGGTCCGGTAGATCCGCGCCGCGATGAGCCGGGCGTTGTTCACCGGCCGGTCGGCCATCGGTCCAATCGTGTAAGTCTTGAGTTGCTGCCCAACCGCGCCCTCCAGCTGGGCTCGCGCCCAGCGGCCCAGCTCCGCTCTTCCGCTGTCCACCGCGGCGGAGTCCGCAGCGGTACGGTAGAGTGAGTCGAGCCGCGCACTGAGCTGGGAGTAGTATCCGCTCAGCACGACTTCATCCAGCCAGCGGTTCGCCGCCTGATCCGCCGCCGCGCTTGAACCGCGCCTCCGGAAGAACTCCTCCGCCGCGCGATAGCCAGCCAGCTGCGCGAAGCTCTCGTTGAACTCGGTCGCGCTCTTCACATACAGCGTGTTGTGGGCGATCTCATGCAGGACCGTCGCCGCGAGCTCAACCGAATCCCGACTCATCGCGGTGGAGTACAGCGGATCGTTGAACCAGCCGAGCGTGGAAAAGGCGCCTGCAGGACGCAGGTAGATATCGTACCCCTTCCGCTCCAGCTTGTCGGCTTCCTTCCGTGCCATCCTGGGGTCGAAGAATCCCTTGTAGGGAATTCGGCCGACGATGGGATACTTCCAG
>JBDTTN010000456.1:0-3051 GCA_039930625.1 Gemmatimonadota bacterium
ACGCTGCTCAACGCCAACCCCCAGCGTGACTCGCCATGGGTCCCGCTGAAGGAGTATTCCGTTTCGGTATTCACTCCGGGCAGCGTGCGCGCGCCGGCGCTGATCCGCGCGGCCTCGGCGACCTTCACCTCCGCAGCGAGTCGGGCCCGCTCCGGCCGCAACACCCACGCAGCCTCCGCGAGTTGCCAGTCTCTCCACCCTGCGGCCTCCGGCCGCACGCCGAGTGAGTCGAGCGCCGCACGGAGTGCGGGCGCGTCGAGCCGGCGATCGTTGAATCGCGCGACGGGGTCGGTCGTCGGCAGCGGCTGGGGACGGTAGGTGGCGCAGGCCGCCATCATGACAAGGGGGACGAGCGAGATCAGTCGCTTCACGTCGCGTCAGCCCCTCGGATGGAATTGGCGATGCACGGAACGGAGGTACTCCCGGTCGACGTGAGTATAAATCTGTGTCGTGGAGAGGTCGGCGTGGCCGAGCATCTCCTGCACGGCGCGCAGATCCGCGCCGCCCTCGAGCAGGTGGGTGGCGAAGGAGTGTCGCAGTGTGTGGGTGGTGACTCGCTTGCGGATGCCGGCCGCCTTGGCGCAACGCTTGACGACACCCCATGCGCCCACCCGGGAGAGTGGCGCGCCGCGCGAATTCAGCAGCACCCGCTCCTTTGTCGCACCCCGATCAAGGTTGGGGCGCACCTGGTGCAGGTACACCGAGACGGCGCCAATGACCTTGCGGCCGATGGGCACCAGGCGCTCCTTGGAGCCCTTCCCGAGCACCCGCACCAGGCCCTCCCCGAGCAGCAGATTCGGTAGTGTCAATCCGCAGAGTTCCGAGACTCGGAGCCCCGCGCCGTAACCCAGCTCCAGCAATGCCCGATCCCGCCATGCCAGAGGCTCATCGGCCTGCGGCGCCGCCAGCAGCGATTCCATTTCGGCGACTGACAGCGTATCCGGCAGTCGCCGGCCGCGGCGCGGCATCTCCAACCGGTCGCTCGGATCCTGTTCCGCGCGACCCTCGGCCAGCAGGAATCCGTAGTAGGTCCTGATCGCGGAAACCTGGCGCCGGATGGTCGCCGCGGAGAGTCCGAGATCCTTCAACCCGTAGATGAATTCCCGGAGCTGCTTGCGCGTAACCGCCCTGGGACCCGCCAGGCCGAGGCCGTCACCCCATGCGACGAAGCGGCGGAGATCGCGAAGGTAGCTCTCGATCGTGTTGGCGCTATGGCCGGCCTCCAGCGCGAGGAAGTCGCGAAACAGCTCCAGCAGCCAGGTCCGCTCCGCCGCCTCGGCCCGGCTCACAGCGTGGCCCGGCGCCTGGCCTCAGCGAGTTCCGCGGGTCCCAGACCGAGCAGATCCCCCACGCGCAGCATGAGGCGGGCTTCGTGCTGGCTCAGCGCCCCCTGGCTGCGCGCAATCCGGTACAGCCGCTCCGCAAGTCCGATTCGCCGCGACCGATCGTACTGCTCGGCCACGACCGAAGTGAGCTCCCGGGTGTCCGCGGGGATCGGGGCGGCGTTGCCCGTGGACGGGCGCGGGACATGAGCAAGCCCCCAGCGTGCCCGCAGATAGTCCGCGATCGCACCGCGCTCTTCGCCGGTGAAGGCGGGGTCCGCGTGGGTGAGCTCATGCAGCAGCGCGGCGGCCGCTTCAGTCGCCGGGTCCCGCCCGGCAGCATCCACCTCGTTGGCGGACTCCTCCACCAGCGCCATGCCAATCAAACGAAGCAGCCTCCGCCGACGCGGTCCCTGGGCCTTGGCACGCCGCCAGAAGTAGAACGCGAGTGCGGCCGCAACAACGAGCGCGACGAGCGCGAGGGTGCTGTTGAGGTGAGCGATGAACCGGTGGATCGCCTCCCACTGCGCACCCAGACGGACGCCCGCCCAGGTGAGGAAGCCGTACCAGAGCCCGGAGGCGATGGCGATCGGCAGGAGTGCACGGAGCGGAGGGAGCGCGACGAGACCGACGAACGGCGCAACAAAGCTGCGGAAGCCGGGAAGCAGGCGGGCGAGGAAGATACCCGCCATGCCGAAGCGCAGGTATTCGCGCTCCATGGCAATGATGGCCTCGCCAGGCAGGAAGCGCCGGCCCAGCGGACTCGCGACAAACCGGCGCCCATGCCGGCGGGCGAGGAGATAGATCGTGACCGATCCCGCGAAGTTGCCCAGCCAGCCCACCAGCCAGACCACGATGGGAGAGATGCCGGCCTGCTGTGACAGGAACCCGCCCAGGGCGACTGTGATATCTGAAGGGATCGGCGGAAAGGCGTTCTCGATGTAGGTCGAGGCGCCGATGACGATGAAGATCGTAAGTGGCGAGAGCTCCGCGAGCCAGGCCACGAACCGCTCCATCACGTCGCCTGCACCGTTGCGACCGCGATAACCGCGATCCCCTCCCCTCGGCCAATGAACCCCATTCCCTCATTGGTCTTGGCCTTCAAACCGAGACAGGCCGCCGGAATTCCCGACGCCCGGCTCAGCGCCTCAACCATCGCCGGGAGGTAGAGCCCGAGCCTGGGACGCTCCGCGATCACGGTGATGTCCGCCTGACGCGGTACAAAACCCCGGTAGCGGATCAACTCCGCTGCCTGCTGCAGCAGCGTCAGCGAATCGGCGTTCTTCCACTGCGGATCACTGTCGGGAAAGAGCTGTCCGATGTCCCCCGCCGCCGCCGCCCCTAACAGAGCATCAGTCAGCGCGTGGGCGACCGCGTCGGCATCCGAGTGCCCGGCCAGGCCCTTCTCGAATGGAACACGCTGGCCGCCCAGAATCAGCGGGCGGCCCTCCACCAGCCGATGCGAGTCGTAGCCGATGCCGGTGCGGAACATCAGGCCGCAACGGTCGCCGTGGCGTCCACCATCGAGTAGTCCTGCCGGCGCCGACGCGGCTCGAAGCCCGCGTCCCGGATGACGCGCTCCATCTCGGCGATCGTGCTGCGGTGGGTCGTCCCCGCGGCGGAGACCACATTTTCCTCCATCATCAGGCTGCCGTAGTCGTTGGCGCCGAACTTGAGCGCCACCTGCCCCACCTTGTGCCCCATGGTCACCCACGACGACTGCAGGCTC
>JBDTTN010000457.1:0-3051 GCA_039930625.1 Gemmatimonadota bacterium
AGAATCAACTCGGACCAGAAGAGCCGGCTGACCGGAGAGTACGGACTGGGCTCCGGCCACTGCGAGTTGAAGGTGGGAAGCAGCGGGAGGGCGGTGACCAGGTCTCCGCCCCGCTGCCGCACCCAACGGCACAGGGAGGTCAGATCCTGCAAGTCGCCCACCGACCGGCTGCGGGCCGAGCGGAGCGCGGCCAGGTGCGTACCGACGCCCCAGGACCGGGGCGACCCCGGTCGGCGCCACGCCTCGACCGGTGCGGCGATGACGGTGCAGGAATCGGTCTGGCCCCTGGCGTCGATGGTCAGCCGATGGTAGCCAAAGGGCAGCGGTCCGCTCGCCCGGATCTCCGCGCCGACGTGCTCGAGAGGAGCGAGGTCGCCATTCTCCAGCCGCAATTCGGCGTGAACGGAGCCAGGCCCGGCGACCGTCACCGGAGGCAGAATACCGTCCCAGGCGACCATCACCGGCGGCACCCGCCCGGCTTTCCTCGCCGCGCGATGCATGCGCAATGCTGCGGCGGCATCGCTCGGTCGCTCGACGGTGGCCCCCAGCGTGGCGCAGACGCGGACCAGCGTCTCGGGGGCGACGATGACCCGCTTGCCGAGGCCGTCAGTGTATCGGGTGTGAACCCCGAGGGCCGTCGCGAGCGAGCGCAGCGCTCTCAGCTCATCCATGCGCGAACGGGGTCACTTCGCCGGCCGGATGCGAATCGCCTGCCCGCCGCCGGGGGCCAGAGCGAGGCGCAGCCGCGTCACCGAGGTCACCGGCCGGCGGGAGATCGCCACCGGCAGCGGATTGGTCAGCCAGTCCGCCTTGGGCCCGTCGGCGTATACCTCAGCGACGTAGCGGCGACCCGGTGTCAGGAAGGAGAGCGGAACATCGAGCGTGCGGGCATCCTCGTCGGTGATCGCGCCGATAAACCAGCTCTGACCACCGCGCTCCCGGCGCGCCACCGCCACGTAGTCACCGATCCGGCCCGCCAGCACGCGCGTTGTGTCCCAGTCAACGGCGACATCGCGAATGAACTGGAAGGCGGGCTGATGCTCGTAGTTCTCGGGGAGATCGGCCGCCATCTGCAGAGGCGAGTAGAGCACCACGTACAGTGCGAGCTGTTTGGCGAGCGTGGTGCGCACCCGCGGCTGGTCCGGACGCTGGGCCTGGCCGGTACTCCGATCCCGCATGATGTCGAAGATCCCCGGAGTGTAGTCCATCGGGCCGGCGAGTAGCCGCGTGAAGAAGAGGATGGTCTCGTGCTCCGGCGGATTGCCTCCGTCGCCGCTCCAGGCGTTGTATTCCTGGCCGCGCGCGCCTTCGCGCGACATCATGTTCGGCCAGGTCCGGCGCTCGCCGGTGTCGTGCAGCGGTTCGTGCACGTCCAGCATGATGCCATCACGCGCGGCGGTCTCGATGACCCGGCGGTAGTGTCGCACCATGAACTGTGACCAGTGCGAGTGGCCTTCCGCGGTGGTGTCGGTGACATAGCCGGTCTTGACGGCGTCGAGGCCGAGCGAATGGTACAGGGAGAACGCGCTATCCAACTGCCGCTCGTAGTTCTGGATCCCACCTGAGGTCTCGTTATGCACGATCAGCCGGACCCCTTTCGCCTTGGCGTAGACGGCTATGGCCGGCAGATCGTAGTCGGGATAGGGCTGAGTAAAGGAAAAGGCGTTGCGATTGGCGATCCAGTCGCCGTCCCAGCCGGTGTTCCACCCCTCGACCAGCACGCCGCCGAAGCCGTTCGCCGCGGCGAAATCGATATAGCGCTCGGTGTTTGCGGTGGTCGCGCCGTGCTTCGGGCCTGAGCTCCAGGTCATGGTGCCGATATGCATCCCCCACCAGATGCCGACGTACTTCATCGGGTGGATCCAGTCGGTACTGGCGAGGGCGTTCGGCGGATTGAGATTCAGGCCGAGCAGCGACGGCGCCAGGTCGGTAACGTGGTCGGCGATCTGGATGGTGCGCCATGGGGTAACAAACGGCGTTTGGCCACGGACCGCGATGCCGTCGCCCATCAGGGCGAGGTCGGCCCGGAGGACGCGACACTCGATGCACGACCCGCGCAGATTCATCCGGGCGTAGTCGACGAGATTCGCCTCGTGAATCACGAGATAGGTGTGCCCGTCTTCCAGTTCCATGGTCAGCGGGGTCTGCACCCGTTGCAGCAGACTCACCGGCCCCGAGGAGTAGAGCATCTCGGAGCGGTCCATGCGCGGGCGGTCGGAGGGAATCGACCAGGCGCGAGCGTTGTCCGCCAGGGAGAACTCGGTCAACTCGCTGGTGATCTCGAAGGCGCCGAGGCTCGGTTGTGCCGGGAATTCGTAGCGGAAGCCGATGCCGTCGTCAAAGGCGCGCAGTCGCAGTATGAACTTCCGGTTCGGAGCGGCCATCTCCTCGACCGAGACGGCCAGCTCGTTGTGGTGGTCATGCACCCGTGCGACCTCACCCCACGGCTGGGTCCACCACTCATCGTGCGAGGCCCGTGCGGTGTCAGTGATCCGCAGCCCGTCACGTAGCAGCGGCGCGCCCTTGAACTCGAACCCGAGCTGGGAGGGGAGCAGCAGCACTCGCCCGTCACGCTGTACATCGTAAGTCAGCCGGCCCTGGGCGATCGCCACCGTCACGCTGGTACGACCATCGGGCGAAGCGACCGTCACCTGGCCCCGGAGCGGAGCAGCCGCGGTCGCGAGGTTTGCCGCGACGAGGAACGACGTGAGGAGGCCGAGCTGGCGACGCATGGGGAATCCCTGAAAGTTGGGATGGACTATTCGGCGCGTGGCAAGCGCCTCATGCAGGGCGGCCGGGAAGGACCGCCCGAGTGACAACGTACGCCCGCCGAGGCCCTTCGGCCAGCGGACCTTGCGCTTCGGGGTTTTGGCACCGAACATATGCTGGCCTTCGCGACACACCGGCACGATCAGGTCCCGGCGTGGCGCCCCCGAAACGCATTCCGCAT
This sequence comes from Gemmatimonadota bacterium, assembly GCA_039930625.1. GTDB lineage: Bacteria > Gemmatimonadota > Gemmatimonadetes > Gemmatimonadales > GWC2-71-9 > JADJOM01. The sequence goes on from JBDTTN010000457.1 coordinate 2,951, forward strand.
CCAAACCAGTCCCCCAGGAACCCCGACCGTGGACCAGATCCAGCTCGGCGCGATCGACTATGCGATCCTGATCGTCTACTTCGGCTTCGTGCTCGGCATCG
>JBDTTN010000458.1:0-3043 GCA_039930625.1 Gemmatimonadota bacterium
CTGATGAAGCGCCCCTTCCCGAAACCGCCGCTGATGCTCTCGGGGCACACCCATGGCGGCCAGATCAGGCCTCCCTTCCTCCCCGCCATCACGCCGCCGGCCAGCGGCCGATTCATCGCCGGGTGGTACTTGGATAGCTTCGCGCCGCTGTTCGTGAGCCGAGGGATCGGCACCAGCGGAATCCGGGCTCGCTTCCGTTGCCCTCCGGAGGTGGGGCTGTTTACTCTGCGCTCAGCTCCTCCTTCATCTCCCTGAGAGCTCGTGCTGCGTCGGCGGCCGCACGGCTCCCCTTGTAGCGATCCGAAAATCTCGCCAGCTCCACCATCAGGCGGTCTTTCCGGCCCATCGAGCGATACAGTTCGATCAGCAGATTCGCGGCCAGGACTTCATGCCGAGGATCGCTGCCGTGGCGCCGGACTTGGAGCAGGAGTGACTCGGCCGTCTCCGGTTCGCCCAGGTGATCGCGGTAGACCTGCGCCAGCTTGATGCGGGCGAGATCGTCTTTCGGGTGATCGACAATCAATGCGCGAAAGCAGGCCGCCGCCTCCGGGTAGAATCCGCGGGCCACCAGCGACTCGCAGCCTGAGTGCGCAGGGTCCGGCTTCAAATTGCCCGCCCCGAGCACGGTGTGAGCGAAGCTGCGCGCGGTGCCCTGCATGGCCAGCCAGAGGAGGGTCGACAGTAGGAAGATCAACGGCAGGTCGAGCAGCAGCAGGAGGACGAAGATGCCAGCGCCGTACCAGCCCAGTGACATTCCGTAGGCCTGCCCCATCGCCAGCACCGGGAGCCCCGGGATCGCGGTGCGGATAAAGAGCTTCAGGAACTCGGTCTTCTCGCCGCTGTCATCGGAGAAGAGCGGGTGGCCACTCACCGGGACATCCGCGCGAGGTCGGCGAGCAGTGCGTCCGGCCGGGCCGCGCGCCCGAGAAAGTCCTCCAGCACCCGCCGGGAGTGCCGCTCCAGCCCGAAGCGGTAAATCGATTCCGCGAGGTGCGGATACATCTGCGCGTCTGCCTGGGCGAAGTTCCCCCAGCGCTCACCGACGCGAGCCCGCATGTCCGCCACGAGGAACGCGCCCAGGGCGTAGTTCACGAGATAGCCGGGTCCGTCGATCAACTGCCCTCGCATGGCCCACCAGGACCATTCGGGGTGCGGCCGGATGTGGAGGTAGCGGGAGGTGATATCGGCCCAGATGCGATTGGGGTCCGCGTCAGGGGTCCGGTGCACCCGGATCTCGAACAGCGCCCAGGCGAAATCGAGAACGATCCCCGCATACTTGGCGCGCAGCGATTCCCTGAGCGGGGCACTGTCGCCGAGGAAGCGCGTCTGCCACGCCGGCTCATACAGCTCAAGCGCGGGGAGGTCCGCCAGCGCCTCGGTGAAGGTGTCGTTGTCAGGCCAGGTGATGTAAGCGGGCCGGGTGTGGATCGCAGCGATGTGAATCGCGTGGCCGCTTTCATGGAGCAGCTCGGCGAGATTATCGAGACCCCCGCCAAGATAGCTGGTGAATACCCACGGCTCGCCGGGTACGAGGCGACCGTCGCGCCAGCGATTGCGGCTGCCGAAATCGGTGTAGGCGACCGGATACTTGCCCCGGCGGGCGCCGAGGTCGAATCGGATCCGAAGTTGTGCCGGGGAGGCGCCGATCGCGGTGTAGTAGGCGTCGTTTACCCGCCGGATGTCGGCGATCGCGGGAATGCGCGGGCTGAGCCGGCGACTCGCCGCGCCGGTGAAGTAGTACCAGTCCCACGGCTCGAGGGGAGTGTCAGGCGTCGCGGCCCGCCATCGGTCCAGTGCGTCGGTGAGCCACCGCTCGAGCTCGGCGGTCGTGAGCCCGAAGGCCGGACCTTTCGCTTCGATCGGAGAGGCCGAGTCTCCCCACGCCGCTCTGCGCTGCCGGAGCAGAGTGCGGTAGGGGCTCCACGATTCGTTGTTCCCGTTGACGCTTCGCCAGACCGGCTCGAGCGCCAGAAAGAGCTGGCGGCGGCGGGCGACGGCATCGGTGTGGGCAAGGCGGCCGAGGACTGCGAGGCGATTGAGTGTGTCTCCCTCGAGCACGACGCGATTGGCCGCCTCGCCGTATCTGGCGATCAGGGTCGCCGTCAGGGCGGCGAGCGAGGGGGCTACGGTCGGGGAGGATGATGGGGATGGGGAGGACGGGTCCGGGGCGCCGAGCCCCTCGGTCGCCGCCGCCTGGAGGGTGGCGAGGGCGCGCAGATCATCCGGCGAAAGTGATGTCGCAGGTTGCTTCGCGAGCAGTTGACGGAAGCGCGCGCCATAGGTCTGCAGGCTATCACGCACCAGCGCCAGCGGCTGGCCCTCAGGGGTGCTGTCACGGCCCAGCGACTGCACCAGCCGCAGTTGATCATCCCAGTACCGGGCGAATTGATAGGCAGCCTCCACCGGCGCCAGCGGACTTCCATCCGACGGACTCTGCCCCCGGGCGGAGGCGGGCAGAGCTCCAAACCACAACGCCGCGAGTGCCGCCGTGCGGACCGCGGCGCGGGCGACAGGGTGTACCCGTCTGTGTGCGCAGCCAGCCGCCATCAGGGGAGACCTGCTCCTGGATCGTCTGCGTCCGCGGAGGGTGGGGCGCCGACATCTCCCGTGTCGCTGTTCCACCACCACTGGCGCTCGAGCTTGCGGGTGCGCGGGTAGACCTCATCGAGGGTGTCGCCCTCGTAGAGCCGGCCGTTCTTCATCACATAGCGAATCGACGTGGTATTGTGGATGTCGTCGAGCGGATTCTGGTCGAGTACCAGCAGGTCCGCGAGCTTGCCCGGCTCGAGTGAGCCGAGATCCTGGTCCATGCCGATTGCCTGGGCGCCGAAGATGGTTCCCACACGCAGTACGTCGTGCGGCTTCATCCCGCCGGAGGCGATGGCCCACAGTTCCCAGTGATCGCCCAGTCCGTCCATCTGGCCGTGTCCTCCCAGCCCGACTTTGCCGCCAGCCTCGACGACCTTGCGTGCCCCCTCGGCGATGCGACTGAAGACGTACTGATTGTCGCGGAACCAGGGCCGCCGCTCCGCTCGGCCGTCGA
>JBDTTN010000459.1:0-3042 GCA_039930625.1 Gemmatimonadota bacterium
GGATTCAGCGCGACTGCCGCGCCGCCCAACGTGAGTGCCCTTTCATTCTATGTGAGTGGAATGGGCTGAGAGGTGAGTGGTTTGTCATGTGTTGCGACCGCCCGGCCGCTCAACGTGGCCGTCGCGGCGTTGCATGCGACTGGTTTTTCATCTTACGCGACTGCCCCGGAGTTGTACGCGGGTGGTTTTTCATTTGACGCGAGTGGTTTTTCATTTGACGCGAGTGCCGTGATTTTCGAGGCCCTTCCCCGGGCACTTCTGGTCGGTGATCGGGAATTCTTCGGGGTGCAGGCGAGTGGTGTCGGAAGCCGCCCCTTGGTCCTTCCCTCGGATTACTTTCACCCAATGCCCATCTCCCCACCCAGCGGCAAGAAAATCGCCCTCATGCTGGAATCCGACGGCCCCGGTGGGGCGGAGCATGTGCTGCTGCATCTGGCGGAAGGGCTGCGGGAGCGCGGGCACACGATCGTGCCGGTGCTGCGCGGCGTCAGCAGGGGCAAGGCCTGGCTGCAGGGCCAGTTCCGCCAGCGCGGGATCGAACCCGAACTCTTCTTCATCCGCTCCGCCATCGACTGGAAGTGCGCCCGGGGCCTGATGGAGATCTTCCGGCGGCGCGACGTCGACATCGTCCATAGCCACGAATTCACCATGGCGACCTACGGCGCCCTGGCCGCCCGGCTCACCGGCCGCCCCCACCTCATCACGATGCACGGTACCCGCACCTTCGCGAAGCGGTGGCGGCGCCGAGCGGCGCTGCGCTGGGCCATCCGCAATAGCATCGCGACGGTGGGGGTGTCTCGCCCCACCGCCGATTTCGTAGAGAGTTCACTCGGGCTCCGCGCCGGCGCGGTCGGTGTGGTCGAGAACGGAATCGTGCCGCAGCCTGGAGCACGCGAGCCGATCCGGACCGAGCTCGCCGTGGCCTCGCAGGTGCCGCTGATCATCGCGGTCGGCAATCTCTACAAGGTGAAGGGGCATATCGTGCTGCTCCGGGCGCTCGCGAGTCTCGCGTCACGCCGCCCCGATCTGCCCTGGCAGCTCGCGATCGCGGGTCGGGGAGAGGAGGAGGCCACCCTCCGCGAATTCGCCGAGCAGCAGGGACTCAAGGCGCGGGTACACCTGCTCGGCTTCCGCACCGATGTGCCGAATCTGCTCGCGGCCGGAGATATCTGGGTGATGCCGTCATTGTCGGAGGGGCTGCCGCTGTCGCTGCTGGAGGCGATGTTCGCAGGAAAGGCGATCGTGGCATCGCGGGTCGGCGGGATTCCGGACGTGGTGCCCGATGGTGCGGAGGCGCTGCTCAGCGCCCCCGGAGACGAGACCGCGCTCGCCGCACAACTGGAGCGGGTACTCGCCGATCCCGACCTGCGACTGCGACTCGGTGTCGCCGCCCAGGCACACGCGAATCGCGACTACCGGCTGGAGCGGACGATCGACCAGTACGAAAGCCTCTACGCCCTGGCGCCGAAGCGCTGAGCGCCGCTCAGCCGCCGCCCCGCAGTCTCCGCTTCAGCCCGTGCAGCACTCCGATCACCGGCGCCGGCAGCAGCGCGGCGGCGTAGATCGCCGCGGTCCTGAGCGAACGGGCCCCCGCGCCCCACGCCATGGCCGCGCTCACCCTGGCGCCGGCGCTGTCCCGCATCGAGAGCTGGGTGTACGCCAGGTCCGAGAGCAGCCGACTCCGTCCGGTCTCGCAGGCGGCTCGTGCGGCGGGAGGGAGCGGCCGCCGAAGCTCTGCCGCCTGCGAACCGCTCTGCAGCGCATTGCGGATCAGCGGGACGACATTGGCCGGGGAGACCAGCGATTCCCCCAGGCCGACGCGGTAGCGAGTGAGCGGGTCGGCAATGATCGCGGCAGGCGACGCGGCCGCGACCCGATGGAAGAACTCCGTCTCCTCGGCCAGCCGGAACGCCTCGTTGAAGCCTCCCACCTGCCTGACGAGGTCGGCGCGGATCAGCACCGAACTCGGCAGGATGAAGTTCCCGAGAAAGAGCGGCGCGAAGAAGTCTCCGGACCAGGACCGGTACGCAATCCCCGCCACGTCGAGCGGCACCCGCTCGAACCAGCGGTTGAAGAACGCCTCCGCGCTCATTCCCTCCGCCCCGAACACCGCGAAGATCCGCTCGAACCCCTGCAGCCCGGCCGGCACGCTCCCGTCGGGGCCGATGGTGAGTGCGCCCGTGGCGGACCAGCCGATCGCGGACCGGGTGGCGTGCAGGGCGAGCTGCACCGCCAGCTTCTCCGGAATCCAGAGATCGTCCGAGTCGAGCAGGGCGATCCACTCCCCCTTCGCCTCAGCAATGCCCCGGTTGCGCGCGGCGCTCACGCCGGCATTCGGCTGTCGGATGTAGCGCACCGGCGCCGGGAAGCCGGCACACACCTCGGCGCTGTTGTCGGTGGAGCCGTCGTCCACGATCAGGATCTCGAGCGGCGGGGCAGTCTGCGCCAGCACCGACGCCACTGCGCCCGGCAGCCAGCCGGCGCGGTTGTAGGAGGGAATCACCACGCTGACGGTGGAAATGGCGGTCATCCCTTCACGATGCGCATCACCCGCTCATGCAGCAGGTTGACGAGGTCGAGCCCGGTGCGTGCGCCCCAGAGCCCGGCCATCGCGAGCGGGCTGAAGCGGGCGTGCGCATCGAAGCTGCAGGTGGCGCCGCGATTGGTGAAGCGACCGGCGCGGAGCTCGGCGAGTGGATCGGCGGTCTCCTGGTCCAGGAAGACCCGGGTGCCGCGGTCGTTCCGGGCATCGTGCTGATCGAGTCCCGCCGTCGCGACCACTTCCGGGCGGGTGGCGTTGATCCGGTGCAGCAGCCGGATGGCCCGCGGATCGGGGAGATACCGGGTGTTGTAGGAGGCGTTCCAGACCTCGATGGCGTCGATGCCGGCGCGGACCTCGTCAGGCATCTCGTAGTTCGGCAGCAGCGGATGCGCCATGATGGTGAAGCCGGCGACGCCACGAGTCTGCTCGATGAAATCCGCCGGCGCCCTCGGCGCGATCCATTTGGCGAGGCCGAGGGCGAGAAGATGCAGCCCGGGGAA
>JBDTTN010000460.1:0-3041 GCA_039930625.1 Gemmatimonadota bacterium
GCCGGCGTATGCGGCCGCCGGGTTCCCGGCGTCCGCGGGCCGGAGCACGGCGGAGTCTCGAATCTGCTTCCATGCCTCGAAGTCCTTCTCGAACGTCGTCATCGCCGTGCCTCGAGCGTCGCTCGTACTACCGTGTTCGGCCAGATAGGTCATCACGTTCTCGTGCACCGCGGCGTCCGACACCTTGATCTCCTCAGCGACCGCAGCGCGCTCTTTGCTCGAGCTCGCGGCCAGGTACGCCCAGACGTTCACGCGGCTGTCCCCCTCGCTGTCCCGCAGCTCGGCGAAAGCGGCCAGTGGCCGTGCCACATGACGGTCCAGCGTCACGACGTCGGCCTTCATCGACACCAACCCCGCCAGCCCGACGGCGCTGGCCGCCACAGCGGCCACGAGCCCCACACCGGCCAGGGATAGAAGCTTCAGCCGCACAGAGGCACCACGACCGACGCTGTCGTCGCTGCGAGTCATTGACACAGTTCTGCCCTCACCGTAGAAGATCCTGGAGTCCGGTCATCTCATCGGCCCCGGTGCACCGAAATTGAGGCATTCGGCCCAACCCGTTTGCCCGCCACCGCAGCCTGGCCGTCGTCCCTGGTGAGGTTGTCGACATGGTCGAGGCTCTCGTCTCGAGGTCTGGAGTCCATCGGCCCAACGGGCGGGTCTGTGCACCGAACGGGCGAGACCTCGCAGCAAGGCCCGTCAGGTCGCGACTGCCTCGCGTAACGTTCTTTGCCACTAGAGCCCTGCGGGGCTGCCGTCCGGAGACATGGTTGTGGCGATGCGGCATTTCGTTTGGCAGCGGGCTCGTCGGCCCGAGGACATCGTCGAGTCAACGCGTTGGGTGTTTGGCACGCTCGCGCTGACAACGCTGCTGATCACGCTGCCGGCGCTCCTGCCCATCGCCAAGGTCAACGGCACGATGCTGTTCGTAGGTCTGGTCAGCTCGGTGGTGCTTACGCTGTCCTGGGGCGCCGGGTATCTGCGACGAAGCTCGCCCTGGTGGATGGATGTGGTCGACTCGGCGGCCATCCTTGCCTTCGCCCTGGCCTGCCCAGATCCGCTCGTCTCGGTTGGACTGGCTATTCCTGCGTTGTGGTTTCGGTCTCTGTACGGCTCGGCCGGCCGTGGGTTGCTCAGGGCAGGGGTCTATTCGGGGGCGATCATTGCCAGCGTGTTCCTGTGGGCTGACATCCCGGGGCACCAGGGGCAGGTGGGGGTCGAAGCACTCGGCGGTGTGATTCCCGCCATGTTCCTGACCGCCGTCGCAGGCACCCAGCTTGCCGGAGGTCTTCGGGCGCGCGAGCAGGCGGCGGAGCGGGACGCCGTGCACATGACGGTGGGGTCGGAGCTGTTGAGTGTCACCGACGCCGTTGAGATACGTCGCATCGGCTGGAAGGCGATGGCGGAGATCTGCCGGGCCACACCAGGGCTGCGGGTGTTGAAAGTTCTCACCAAGGGGGCCGAGCTGTGTGTCGACGGGGCGGCCGGCGGGTTTGTCAGCATCCCCTCGACGCTGCCCGCGGGTCTGCTGTCGTCGCTGGGCGGCAATGACGGGCATCGACCCGAGGCAGTCAAGGGTCACGCTGAGCTGGACGCGGCTGCCGGAACCTCCTGCGCGTGGACGTGTCTCTCGTTCCCCAGCGAGCATCCACAGCACGGGTCTGCCTGGTTTCTCCTGGGCGCGCCGCGAAAGGTCTCTCCCGAGGCGGTGGTCGCGGTCGGTACCCTGGCAAACCAGGTGACGCTGGCGCTGCGCAACGCGGTGGTGCACGCCAGGCTGACGGAGCTGGCCGAGGCGGACGCTCTGACGGGTCTGGCCAACCGGGCGCTGTTCAATGTCGCGCTGTCGGCCGCGCTCGACGACAGATCGACTGGCGGGCACGTCAGCGTCCTGTTCGTCGACCTCGATGACTTCAAGACGGTCAACGACCTGTTCGGTCACCAGGCCGGTGATGATCTGCTTCGCGTGGTTGCTGCACGCCTTCGTCAGGCCATCCGCCCCGGGGACCTGTGCGCCCGCCTGGGTGGGGACGAGTTCGCCGTCCTGCTGCACGATACCGCCGACGTGGCCACCGAGGTCGCGCGAAGGATCGTCTCGGCCGTGGGGGTAGGCGTGCCTGTCGACGGCGGCATCGCCCGCGTCGGCGCAAGTGTCGGTGTGGCCACAGCGACAGCCGAGACCGACCTCGAGCAGCTACTTCATCGCGCCGACATGGCGATGTACGCGGCCAAGGCCAGGGGCAAGGCGCAGGCTCAGGTCTTCGAGCCTGGTTTGCTCGCCGGTCCGCCCGGGCCGCAGCACGCCGGAGATGTCGTCATCCCGTTCGCGTAGCGGCGCGACCAGGACGACTCCCCTGGGTGAAGTCCGGCAGCAGAGCGGCGCGGTGTATCGTTTGATTTGTCGCGCCCCCCTAGAATTCGGCGGCGTTGGCTCGTTTTCGTGCTACTCCTGAACCCCGGCGGCCCGTGAATTTTCCGGAGCTACCGAATTGAGTTGGTCAGGGTGTCGTCATCGAAAGACTCCGCCAGGCCTCAATCACGGTGCGACCATCAAGTCGTCGTCTGCCCTGCTCGGGTCCATGTCTGCGCCGGGCCTTGCCGCCAGGGTCCCGGAGCAGTCCGTCCAACCGCAGGTCTGCTGCGGGCAGGCCCCCAGCAGACGCACTCTGAAGCATCTTCCGTGGTGAACGAATCTATGAGGAGAGAGAAAGCAGTCATGTCACAGGAAAGAATTGTCGCAGTCGACGTTCCCAAGGCCCCGGTGGGGGAGCTCGGCGGTGCACGACGAGACGCTCTGGGCCTGACAACGGATGAGCCCACCGATCAGGACCGGACACAGTCTGAGATGGGTGAGTTCGGCATGCCTCCAAGCTATGTGCCGAGCCTGCAGGAGAGCCTCACTGACGACGTCTTCCTCCATGCCGGGCAGGTGCCCGAACAGGTCGGCTTCTCGCGGCAGGTGGACGGCCGCTGGGTTCCGGTTACCTACCGTGAGCTCGCCGAGCAGGTCACCAGGCTGGCCGCCGGGCTGATCGCCTCGG
>JBDTTN010000461.1:0-3040 GCA_039930625.1 Gemmatimonadota bacterium
TTCTTCTCGATCCTGTTCGCGATCGCGCTGACCCAGGTGAAGAGCAAGCACAAGCAGACGGTGCTCTCGTTCTTCGAGGGACTGGCCGAGGTGATGTTCAAGTTCACCGGGCTGGTGATGAAGTTCGCGCCGATCGGCATCGGGGCGGCGGTAGCGGTCACCATCGGTCACAGCGGCATCGGCGTGCTGGAGAACCTGGCCAAACTGGTCGGCACGCTGTACGGAGCGCTCATCGTCTTCGTGCTGGTGGCGCTGGTGCCGGTGGCGCTGCTCTTCCGGATCCCGATCCGATTGTTCTGGCGCTACACCAAGGAACCGTGGCTGATCGCCTTCAGCACTGCCTCCTCCGAGGCCGCGCTGCCGCTGGCGCTGGAGAACATGGAGACCTTCGGCGTCCCCAAGCGGATTGTCTCGTTCGTGCTGCCGACCGGCTACTCCTTCAACCTGGACGGATCCACGCTGTACCTCGCGGTGGCCTCCATCTTCGTGGCCCAGGCCGCCGGAGTGGAGCTGGATCTCACCACCCAGCTCCTGATGATGCTGACGCTGATGCTCACCAGTAAGGGAGTCGCCGCGGTGCCGCGCGCCTCGCTGGTGATTTTGGCCGGCACACTGGCGACATTCAAGCTGCCGATCGAAGGCATCGCGGTGATTCTCGGCGTTGACGCGCTGATGGACATGGCCCGGACCTCGATCAACCTGCTGGGCAACTGCCTGGCCTCCGCGGTGATGGCGCGGTGGGAGGGAGAGCTGGGGACGCCGCCGGCGCCTGCCAACTTCTACGAGACCGGGGGCAGGCGACTGGGGAACAGCTGACGGCCGGCACTGTCGCACCACAGGGGCGGAGCAGAAGCTCCGCCCCTGCCACCTGCAACCTTTCCCCGCCTCCGACCGTCTATCCCCCGACTCTCTACCAGGATCAGACGGTACATGCTCGCCAGCCTCGCCTTGCTCGCCCTGACCGCCGGAAGTCCCCCGGCGCCGGTCTCCGCCACAGTCGCCAACATCCACTACGACATCACCTTCACCCGCGAGACCGCCGCCCGGCGGAGCCTCAAGGTGTCGATGGCGATGAACGTCACCGGCTCGGGTGATGTGATCCTTTCGCTGCCGAGCTGGACGCCGGGGGCCTATGAGGTGACGAACTTCGCCCGCTGGGTCTCCAGCTTCACTCCCACCGCGGGCGGCAAGCCGCTGCACTGGGACAAGGTCGACTACGATACCTGGCGGATCCGCACCGGCGGCGCTCGGCAGCTCACGGTCGGCTTCGATTTCCAGGCTGATTCGATGGACAACGCGATGGCCTGGAGCCAGAAAGACTTCGCGTTCTTCAACGGCACCAACGTCCTGCTCTACCCAGAAGGCCGCAGCCTCGACTTCCCCGCCGCCGTCATGGTCCACACCGAGAGCGACTGGCGGATCGTCACCGGGATGCACGGCAGCCCCGCCACCGGCTTTGCCGAGAAGAACTATCACGACCTGGTCGACATGCCGTTCTTTGTCGGTGAGTTCGATCTGGACAGCAACATGGTCAACGGCCTCAAGGTGCGGCTCGCCAGCTATCCCGCCGGCAAACTGGCGGGGGAGGCGCGCGCGGCGTTCTGGGGACAGTACCAGAAGCTCTTCGCGCCGGAGCTCGCCGTCGTCGGCGAGACGCCGTACGACAGCTATACCACGCTGATGGTCTTCGCCGACTCCTTCGGGGGCGGCTCCGCGCTCGAGCACCAGAACTCGCACCTCGGCATCTACACGCCGCAGGGGATCGGCCAGATGTGGCTGACGTCGGTGACGGCCCACGAGATGTTTCACGCAATCAATGTGAAGCGGATGCGGCCCGCGGACATGGTCCCCTACCGCTACGATGTGGCACAGCCGACGGTGTGGCTCTGGGTGAGTGAGGGAATCACCGACTATTACGCCGACCTCACCCTGCTGCGCAGCGGCGCCGTGGACTCGGCCGGATTCCTCGAGGCGACCACCGGCAAGATCGGCAACGTGATGGATGCGCCGCCGGTCGCGCTTGAGGATGCGTCGCTCTCGACCTGGATCCACCCGACCGACGGCACCGGCTACCTGTACTATCCCAAGGGCTCGTTAGCCGGGTTCATGCTGGACATCCTGATCCGGGATGCGAGCGACAATCATCACTCGCTGGACCATGTGATGCGCGACGTGTACCAGACGACCTACAAGCGGGGTCGCGGCTTCAGCGGCGCCGAGTGGTGGGGGGCGGTGAGCCGCGCGGCGGGAGGGAAGAAGTTCGACGGGTTCAACGGCAACTACGTTGACGGCCGCGAGCCGTTCCCGTGGGACAGCATTCTCCCGCTCGCCGGCCTGCGGATGCGCACCGATACGATCCGCGAACCACGACTCGGCATCAACACCAGGTCCGATTCCACGGGCACCACGATTATGCAGGTCGTTCCGGGCGGAGCTGCAGACGCGGCCGGCATGCACACGGGCGACGTCCTCGTCGCCCTGGGTGACGTCCCTGTCACGGGCGAACAGTCCTTCCCTGCGTTCCGGGCCGCGTACAGCGCCAAGGACGGCCAGGACTTTCCAATCAAGGTAGTTCGTGACGGTCAGGCGATGACGCTGACGGGCAAGGTCCGGGTGGTCGCAAGGACTGAGGCGCACCTCGAGCCTGATCCCAGCGCCTCGGCGAAGGCGGTACGGGTGCGGCACGGATTGATTGCGGGAGTGACGGAGTGAGAAGCAGGCGGCGGTAAGCAGGCAGCGGTCAGCGGTGGGTGGCAAGCAACGAGGAGCCTGGAACGCAGTACGCGTTCCGGGCTCCTCTCCTGCTTCCTCCTGCACTAAGCACTAAGCGCTAAGCACTAAGCACTACGCACTCGGTACTCACTGCCGCGCCAGGATCTCGTCGGTCGGAATTGGGACTGCCAGGGCTGGTGGCCGGTCTCGATCGACTGGGCCATCACGCGGTGGAGGCACCGCTGCTTCACTTCCGCGCGCCGGAGAGCTGGTGCGACCTGGACCAGGCGATCGGCCGCATTGCCCAGTACCCGTTGCTCGGCCTCAC
>JBDTTN010000462.1:0-3028 GCA_039930625.1 Gemmatimonadota bacterium
CATCCTTAACCGCAGGCCATTCATATGGATAGGACGCTGTTGCGGAACGGGGCCCGGCCCCGCTCTCAGCCGTGGCACATTCCCGCGCTTCTCGTGATCGGCGCGGCGATCATCGCTGCGTGCGGCGGCTCCAAAGACATCACCGGTCCGCCGCTCGGGACGGCCGCGGGCCTGGCGATGCTGGTCCAGCCTCCCACGACGGTGGCCGCGAGAGCTACGCTGACGCCGGCGCCAGTGGTGCAGGTCATCGACCGCGCCGGGACCCCGGTGGATACCGCAGGCGTCACTGTCACCGTGTCGATCGCGACGGGGAGCGGTACCCTCGCCGGCACCACTACCGCGATCACCAACGGCAATGGTCAGGCGACCTTCAGCAGCCTCAATATCCACGGCACTGTCGGCAGCTGGGCGCTGCAGTTCACCACCAGCGGGATCCCGAGCACCCAGTCCAGCAGTCTCACCCTGACTCCCGGCACAGCCAGCAACCTGATCAGCAACAGCCTGGTGTCGCAGACCAGCCTCGTCAGTCAGGCGGTCACCAACGTCCCCTCGGTCAAGGCGACGGACGCCGACGGCAACCCGGTGAGCGGCATCGGCGTGACCTTCGCGGTGACTGGGGGGGGCGGGTCTCTCACCGGCGGCAACCAGACCACCAACGGCAGTGGCGTTGCGACGGTGGGGAGCTGGACCCTTGGAGCCGCGGCCGGTCCGAACTCGCTCACCGCTTCGGCGAGCGGACTCATCGGCAGCCCTGTCAACTTCAGTGCCACCGGCGCGATATTCATCTCCAACTTCCACATCGAACTGCAGTTCCTGCTGCCGCCGACCGCGAGTCAGAATGCGGCGTTCACCGCCGCGGCAGCCCGCTGGGAGCAGGCGATCACCGGAGACCTCGGCGCCTTCAACGTCGGCTCGCAGCCGACCGGGACTGGCTGCGGCAACACCACGGTGTCCGGCAATGTCAACGACATCCGGATCATCGTGGAACTCAAGCCATATGACGGCGTCGGCCAGGTACTCGGCGCCTCCTCGCCCTGCTTCCTGCGTCCCAGCGGCGTGGGCGCCAACCTGCCGATCATCTCCTACATGTTCTTTGATACCGCGGACATCCCTGCCCTCGAGGCGTCGGGTGATTTCGGCGACGTGGTGCTGCACGAGATGGGGCACTCGCTCGGCTACGGTACGATGTGGGGCTCGCTGGTCAATTCGCTCAGCGCGACCAACCCGTTCTTCAACGGCACCCAGGCGAATTCCGCCTACATCAACTCCAATGGCGGCTCCGCGCTGGTCGGCGGTCGCTCGGCAGTGCCTCTGCAGGCCACCGGTGGCGCCGGCACGGCGCTCGCCCATTGGGAGGAGACCATCTTCCAGAGCGAGGTCATGACCGGATACATCACCGGAAACGTCCGGCCGTTCAGCCTCACCACTATCGAATCGATGGCGGATCTCGGCTACGTCGTGAACCCCGCCGCCGCCGACGCGTTCAACATCAACTCTCAGCCGACGCTCCGTGCTGGCAAGCCTGACACGACCCGGTTCGTACTCAAGGATGATGTGCTGCAGATCCCGATCTACTACATCGATGAGCGCACCGGCGCGCTGACCCCGGCGCCGCGCCGCTAGGGGATCGGGCGTCACACTCGATTCAGGCGAGGGCGGGGTCTTTCCCCGCCCGCGCCATCGTTTCCACCCCTTTTTCGCAGGCCGTCACCTTCCCCCTGTGCCTGGGGTCACCGCCCCGGACACCCCCTCGGCTGCACCTTCTCTGCTGGCCGTAGTCTCATTTCGCTTCTCAACAGTGGTCGTGGGGTTCCCATGCGGCGCTTCTCTCGCGCGGCGCTCGTCGCGTCCCTGCTCGTGCTCACTACCTCCGGGCTCAACGCCCAGCGGGCGGCGAGCCATCGCGGTGTCTGGCTGGGTGGAGGCATCGGCATGGGTTCGGCCCGGCTCTCCTGCACGGTCTGCCGGTCCGGCCGGGATGGCGGCGGCTCGGGCTACCTCCGGATCGGCGCCACCGTGACGCCGCAGCTGCTCATCGGCGGCGAGGCATTGGCCTGGTACCACTCCGAGGGCAACCTGAGCTTCCTGCTCGGTTCGGTGCAGGCAGTGCTGTTCCTCTATCCGATGCCGACGAGCGGCTTCTACATCAAGACCGGATTCGGGCTGGCGCAGTACTCGGCCAAGGACCCGAACAACAAGATTTCCAGTCAGGCACTGGCCGGGCAGGTGGGGGTGGGTTACGAACTCGCGGTCGGTCGGGGGCTGTCGATCGTGCCGTACGCCAACTTCCTCGGCACCACCGGCGCCGATGTTCGCTTCAACGACACCGTCTCCGGTCTCGGAGCCAAGACCAGTCTCATTCAGGTCGGTGTGGGCCTCACGCTGCATTAGTCGCAGCCGCTCTTCGGTGCCACAGTCGTTCTTTCCGCATTCCTGGAGGTCATCATGAGCGCTTTTTCTCGCGCGTGGCACCGTCTGCTGTCCGGCATCCTGCTGCCCTCCACCGCGGTGCTCGCCGGCTGTGGGGATGGCGGCTACTCCGGCACCGGCCCGATTCAGGAGACGGGGCAGGCGGTCCAGTTCGGGATCTGGACTCCAGGCACCGGAGACACCTGCACCCCGGCGATCCACGACCGCTATTCTGTCGTCGGTCCCGATGGCAAGCGCTACAACACCTGGCATCCCCCGGTCGACCCCGCCACCGGCTGCAGCTTCGGCCATGAGCATGGCCGCGACCCGCGAGGCTCCAAGCTGTACCAGCAGGTGGGGCCGATTCCCTTCGGCCTCGCCAACGAGGCGCTGGAGACCTGGGATCCGCAGAATGTGCGGCACGAGGACCACTTCGGGCACAAGATCGACTGGGAGAATGACGTCGAGATGGTGCGCCAGGACGGCGTGACCGGCGCGCTCTTCAGTGTGAAGTGCGACGTGCTGGCCAAGCTGCACCAGGGCACCCACTCGAAGGACGCGTTCACCAACAACCTGCACGAGATCGCCTATCACATCCGCTGCAGCGACGGCACCGAGA
>JBDTTN010000463.1:0-3022 GCA_039930625.1 Gemmatimonadota bacterium
CCGCCCACTGCCAATCCTTACAGGGCCAGATGCTCGCCTGGGCGGCCAACGAGGTCTTCGCCTACGTCCTCTACTACAGGCAGGCGACCGACCCCGACGCGCGCCGCGAGGTGGGCCGCTGGACCCGCGAGCTGATCGAGGCGGCCATCAGCTGCGGCGGGCGCTACTACCTGCCGTACCAGCCGCATGCGACGCGGGACCAGTTCCATCGCGCCTATCCCGGCGCGGATCAGCTCTTCGCGGTGAAGCGACAGGTCGACCCGACCGCCAAGTTCACCAACGTGCTCTGGGATCTCTATCGGCCGGACAGCGCCGGCGCCGCGCCCGAGGTCTCCGCCGAGCTGATGCCCTCGTTCCTCCCCGGTGAGGCGGCGACCGCGCTGGATTCGATCCCTGGCTATGCCCGCAGCGAGGGGAACGAATACCTGACCCACCCCGAGTGGGATCTGGTCTACAGCAGCGAGGCCTATGCCCGCTGGCTCGCGAGCGGCAGGCGGCCGAGCGGGTTTCCGTATGTCGCGTCGGTGGGGACCTTCTGGCGCTGCTATCTGGCGGCCTGGCGCGCCAGTCGGGCCCGGTATCCCGCCGGCATCGGCGCGCACGTGATGCTCGGCGTGATTGGATTCAGCACCGCGCTCGAATACGGCCTCAAGGGTGCGTACGAGAGTACGATCGGGAGGCTGGCGGAGCTGAATCGTCCGGAGGGAGGAACGGCCGAGGAGCGGTACGCGGCGCAGGTCGCGGATGAGTACGCCAAGCTGATCGTGCAGAAGGGGTGGTATGAGTTCCGGTTCGCCAGGGCGCTGGGGCATCTCTGGACCGATGTGCCCTTCTTCGGGCCGGGAGTTCTGAGGAAGCTGGAGCGCCGATTCGCGTTGTCAGGCGAATACAGCCTCAAGGCCATGTATGCCACCCTGATCGGACTCGGCACTGCCTCGGCGTATTCTGCCGACGAGAGTGAGCGGTATATGGTGGTGGCTGGCTGGAGCGATTCGCTGGCCCAGAATCCCGAGGCAGCCGACTTCGCGCTGACTCAGCTACATCGGGTGAGCTGGCTGGACCGGCGCTACGCCCTGCTCAGCGTGCCGCGCTACACGCCCTACCGCGATGCGCTGCTGGCGCTGGCGAGGCATGCCGATCGGGTCCGGGTTGCCGAGGTGTCGGGGAACCGGGTGGTGACCTTTACCGGGACCGCGCCGCAGGGGTGGAGGCCGCCTGACCGGAGCAGCGTGGTGGTGGCGTACACCGCTCCGGCGGAACCCGAGCGGGTACGGGTGCTGCTGGCGGTGGATGCGCGGGACCTGCTGACGGTGCTGGGCGGGATCGAGAGGGAAGGGGGGGTTGGCGTCGATCACATCTACGACTATTGAGGGGTAGAGGCGGAGTGATAGCTCCGCCCTACCCCCCGCTTCCCCTTCCTACTGCACCACAATCTTCCCCGACATCGCGCTGCCGTGCACGCCGCAGTCGTACTCGTATTCCCCTGCCGCGGTGAACGTGACCGTGTACTTCTTCCCATTCCCGGTCTGTTGGGCGCTACTGGTGAAGGTCGGATCGCCGGGGAGCGTCGGATCGGATTCGATGCTGTGCGGCGTCACTCCGGTGTTGGTCCAGGTCCAGGTGACCTTACCGCCCACGGCGATCGTGTCCACCGCCGGATTGGTCGTGGCGTTGTGGGTACTCAGGAAAAAAATGTTGCCGACCGTAACAGGCAGCCCGCCGCCACCGCCCGATGGGCTGGTGCTGCTGGAGCAGGCCGCCGAGGCGGCGATGGCGAGGAGCAGGAATGAGGCGGTGCGAGCACGCATAGATGCCAATCCTTGACAATGGGTAGTCGTGATGATCGAGCACCAGAGGGTGACGGCTCCGGCGCGCAGATTATTCCCGCTCCTCGCGACACCTTGCTGGGGCAGGGTCGAATGGTAGATTCGGCTAGCCTGGTGCCAGCGGATCGTGCACCTGGGTTCCCCGGTCCAAAGGACCCGTCCCGTGGCCTCACCACCGCCAGTCGTCGCTCAGCGTCAGGCGCGCTTTCAGGCGTTGGTCCTGCCGCACCTCGGCCAGCTTCTCGCTTTTGCAGAGCGGCGTCTCGGCAATCGAGCGGACGCCGAGGACGTCGTCCAGGAGTCCTTTGCCAGGGCCTGGGTGGGCTTCGCTGCCCTGCGGGAGGAGGCGCGGCTGCGCGCCTGGCTCTACCAGATTCTCCGATCCGCGCTCAGCGACTTCACCCAGCGGGAGAGCCGGAGCGACCGGATGCTCACGCTGGGCGACTGTTCGGCGCTCTCGGAGCGAGAGGTGGTCGCCGGTGAGGCGGGCCCATTCGAGCAGACCGCCGCCGCGCTCTCCCGTGAGCGGGTCGAGGAACTGCTCCGCGCCATTCCTGAGGAGTTCGCGGCCGCGGTGGAGCTCCATGACCTGGACGGCTTTCGCTATCGCGAGATCGCCGAGATCCTGGGCGTGGCGACGGGAACGGTCATGAGCCGGATCTTTCGCGGCCGCAAGCTGCTGGCCGGGCTCATCGTGAGCAGGGAACGTCAGGCAGAGAGCGGGGAGCTCGTCGGTCGGCACTCAGGATGGCCATTGCGGGGGAGGCGGGCATGAACGACGATCGATATCGCCCGGGAAGCGAGGCGGAACACGCCGCCCTCGCCCGCCTGGTCGGCGCCTATGTGGACCGCGAGCTCGCACCCGACCTCCACGACCGGGTGCAGGCCCACCTGAATGAGTGCGAGGAGTGCCGGGGCGCAGCCCGGATCCAGACCACGATTCGGACTCGACTCGAATCGCTCACTCCGCGCGGGCTGCCCGCGGAATTCCGGCAGCGCCTGCTCGCCGGACTGGAGTCGCAATCAGTCGTCGAGACCGAGCCGGGAGCGACTCCCGCAGCGGCCGTTGCGCCACAGGGGCCGGCGCGCCGAGGCTGGCTTGTCAGGGCGGCCGGCTTGGCCGGGTGGCTGGTGGCGGCGGTGCTGGCCGGGGTGCTGCTGAGTCGGTCCACCCGGAATCCGGCAGGGATGGCGAT
>JBDTTN010000464.1:0-3021 GCA_039930625.1 Gemmatimonadota bacterium
CTGCCGGACCGAGGCGAGCCCGGTGTTCAGATCGGGCAGCGAGAGCAGCTCGCAGTCCTGGACGTTGGCCGCGCTCTGGTAGTTGGTGATGCTGCAGGCAGGGTGGAAGTCGGTCGGAGTGTAGAGGCCTGGGTACGAATACTTGGTGTAGGCGGTGCCGTTACTGCCCACGCCAGGGCTCGGGAAGTTGGTCATGTGGTTGATCACGGCATCCACATAGATACCGACGCCCACCGCCGCACAGCGTTGCACCATGTTCGTGAACTCGGCCCCGGTCCCCGAGCGGCTCAGTGCGATGCTGTAGCTCACCGGCTGATAGCGCTCGCTCCAGTCGAAGCTGGGTGTGATGCTGTGCTCCTGGGGGGGCGACACCTGCACGGCGGCGAAGCCGGCGGGCCCGAGCACATTCTCGCACTCGGTGGCGATGTCGGTCCACTTCCAGTCGAAGAGGTGGACGAACACATCGCCCTGCACCATGTGCCCCGAGGCGCGGTACGTCTGCGGGAGGGTCGGCCGGCCCGGCGGGGGCCCACCGCCGCCCTGCGGCGGACTGTCCGTCGCACTGCTGCACGCGGCGGCGGTGAGCACCGTGATGCTCGCGAGCACGAGGCACTGCAGCAGCGACGCCGACCGGTCGAGGTGGTTCATGATAGAACCGCAGCCCCGCCGCCAGAACGGCGACGGAGCTGCGGACCCTTGTCAGCAGGTAATGGCTTCGGGCTCAGTAACCCGTATTCTGCTTCAGGTTCGGGTTCGCGGAGATTTCCGTCGCCGGAATCGGGAACAGGTCCAGATGGGCGTCGGTCGCCGTGCCCGCCTGTACGTTGCCCTTCCATGCCCACAGGTACGTCCCCCCGCTGAACACCCCAAACCGAATCAGGTCGGTCCGGCGGTGGCCCTCCCACAGTAGCTCGCGCCCCCGCTCGTCCAGCAGGAACTGCAGGGTAAGCTGCGGGGCGGTGAGCGTGTTATTGCCAGCTCCAAATGCGCGGTCCTGCAGCGCGTTCACATAGGCCAGCGCCTGCACCAGGTTGGTATTGGTGCGGACCGCGGCCTCAGCGTAGATCAGGTACGCCTCGGCGAGGCGGAACACCGGCCAGTCCGTATCCGCGAACTGGCTGTTTGAGCCCGGTGCCCCCGTCGAGGTGACATTCTGGAACTTGGGCGCTGCGATACCGTTGGTGAAGTCGCCGATGTTGTTGATCGCGACCGTCTGGCCAGAGGTATAGAAGAACCCGCTGCGCGCGTCCCCTGCGGCAAAGAGGTTGTAGGCCTCCGGCTTCAGCCGGATTCCCCACCAGCAGCCGTCGAGGCCGTAGGTAACATTGCTCATCGAGGCGCCGCACGACGCATGGGTGATAAAGGTGACCGCGCCGTACGATTGGGTGTGCTGGCCGTCCTGAACGACCGGGAAAATGATTTCCGGCGAATTGTTGTTGTCAGCCAGGAACATGTTCTGGTAGGTCGGGTCGATGCTGAACGGGCCGTTGATGGCCGCCTGGGCGGCGACCAGCGCCTCCGCATAATGCGGCGTGCCCGTGTAGACCTCGGCGTTGAGGTAGACATTGGCCAGCAGCATCGAGGCGGCCTCCTTCGTGGCGCGCCCGTACGTCCCCGGGCCCGCCGCCGGCAGATCAGCCTGGATGGCAGTCAGCTCGCTCACGATGAAGTCGTAGACCTCCTGCCGCGTGTTCTGCGCCGGCGGGCTGGCCTGGATCGTGGTCACCACCGGGATGTTGCCCCAGAAGTCGAGACCGTGCCAGTAGCTGAACGCACGGAGGAATCGGGCCTCCGCGCGGTACTGCTGGACCGTGGCCCGGACCGATGGGGTCACCTTTCGCTCCGACAGCTTCGCATCGGTGGTCTGCCGGAGGAACTCGTTGGCCATCCCGATCTGGAAGTAGACTCGGGAGAACATCCCCGCCACGAAGCGATTGGCCGACCCCCAAGTCGCCGTGTTCAGTTCGGGAAGGCCCTGGTCGCCCCAACCGATGATTGCCTCGTCGGTCGGCAACTCCTGCATCTCCCAGTAGATGCGCAGATACGAAGAGAAGCCTTCGTCCGTAATGCTCGAGATGTCCCGGTTTCCGGCCGGCCCCTGCTGTCCGGTGACCGCGAGTCCGCCGTAGACCTTGGCGAGGAACTGCTGGTACGCGGCCGGGTTGCTGAAGATGTTGACCTCGCTGACTGTACTCAGCGGATTCACCGAGGTATCGGTGCACCCGACCGCCCCGAGGCCCATCAGGGCGACGGCGGTAGTGAGCGCATGGCGCATGCGACGGTTCATGTGTCCATTCCTTTGAAGAAGGCTCAAGTCCATGGTCACTCGGTCAGAACCGGAGGCTCATCCCACCGGTAAAGGTCCGCGAGCGAGGATAGATGTTGTTGTCGATCCCGTTCAGCCCGGCTGTCGGATCCACCCCGCTGTAGCCGGTGATGGTAAACACGTTCTGCGCCGCGACGTAGGCCCGCGCCGACTGGCCACGGAGATTGAACGAGTAACCCAGCGTCAGATTGTCCATGCGCAGGAAGGACGCCTTCTCTACATAATAGTCGGAAAAGTACTGCGGTGTCACGAATCCGGTCGTGAGGACCGAGCTGTGCAGGTTGTACGGCGAGCCGCGGGTCACTTCGGAGTACGTTCCAAGGTTGGACGCCACGTTGTTGTAGACGTAGTTCCCCAGATACGCCCGCAGGGTAAATCCGAAATCGAACTTGTCGTAGACCAGATAGGAGGAGTGCCCCAGGATCCACTTCGGCGCCGGGTCGTGGAACGGCCGAAGGTCATTCTGATTGATGATGCCATCCCCGTTGCGGTCGACATACATGGCCGTATCGGTAGTCGCATAAATCGGCTTGCCCTGTGCGTCCCGCTTGTGCTGGTAGACCAGGAATGAGTTGATCGGCTGGCCAGGCATGAGCACCTGGATGGTGCTTCCCACGCCCCCGGCGATGCCCCCGGTCAGAATCTGCTGCGCGCCGCCGCCGAACGGGGTGATAGTGGTCAGCTTGTTGCTGTTG
>JBDTTN010000465.1:0-3019 GCA_039930625.1 Gemmatimonadota bacterium
TGCGCCGGCAGCAGCTGGAAGGGGAGCTCACCCTGCTGGGCCCGGAGCGTCTCGAGGTTCAGCCAGACGGCCTCGGGGAGGTGGTTCTGCAGGTAGCTCGTCCACGACTGCCGCACGTCGATGACGACCACGGGGATATAGTCGACGATCGCCCCCGACGTCGTGTCCCTCGTCAGCGAAGCTGCGAGTTCACTCGTCGAGATGAGCCGCGGCGCCTGTGCTTCAAGCCCATGTGCCACGAGCGTAAGTAGAAAAGCACCCATCCACGATGCGCTCGCCGACCACCGGCCTATAGCTGACGGCTGACGGCTGACGGCTGACAGCTGACAGCTGACGGCTGACGGCTGACGGCTGACCGCTGACGGCTGACGGCTGACAGCTGACAGCTGACGGCTGACGGCTGACCGCTGACGGCTGACCGCTGACGGCTGACCGCTGACCGCTGACCGCTGACGACTATTCCTCACTATCCAACCCCATCGATTCCTTCTCCATCTCGAGGTAGATCCGCGCCGCGTTCCGCCGCATGCGTGAGTTCCAGGTCACCGGCCTTCCGCTGTCTGCAGGTGGCAGCGCCCCGACCGCTCGGCCCATCGGGGTACCGCGCTTCACCTCCGCCCGCATCGAGTCCCGCAGCGCGAGGATGTAGCTGCGGGTACGGAGCGTGAGCGCCTTCGGATCGGCCGCAATCCGGCCGTGCCCGGGCACCACCACCCGCGGCTGCAGCGAATCGATGAACGTGAGCGTCCGGAGCAGCGCGGTGGAGTTGCCGTCGACTACCATCGTCCCGCCATCCTCCAGCAGAATATCCCCCGCGAAAAGCACCCCGGCGGCCGGCAGCCACACGATGAGGTCGCCGGCGGAATGCGCTGCGCCGGGATGAAAGACGACAATCGTCTGCCCGCCCATCCTGAGCGTATCGCTCGCGGAGACCGGCCGCGTCGGCGTGTTGGCGTACTCGAAGCCGAGCAGCTCCTGCAGCCCGACCACGCGGTCCCAGTCGGCCAGCATGGCGTCGGGGCCGCCCTCGCTGGCGAGCACCCGGGTGTCGGGATGCGCGATGATACCGGCACCTCGGCGCTTGAACTCGATCGCCCCGAACATCATGTCAGGATGGTGCGCATACAACACCAGCCAGCGGAGCGGGCGCGCCGTCCTGGTGCGGATGGTGCGAATGACGGCGCGCGCCTGCGCCGGGCTCGCCAGTCCACCGATGGCGACCACGCCGGCCGGCGTCGCGATAAAGCCGGCGTTGGGTCTGCCCTCCGCCCCCTGCCCCGAGTCACCCAGCACCGCGTAGACATGCGACGCCAGCCGCTTGAGTGGATAAAGCGTGCGTTCCGTGGTGGCCGAGAACGCCCGGACTCGGACGGAGTCCTGCGCCCTAGCCGATTGCGCACCCGCAAGGATCGAGAGGGCGAGAGCGCAGTAGCACGCCCTCGCCCTCATTCCTGCAGGATGGAGTTGCCGGTCCATCAGGCCACTCACGTCGTCGCGAACTTGATCTCGGCCACGCCGCGGAATTCGCTGCCGCGATTGTCCTTTGATACAACCGTGAGGAGTGCCTCCCGGTCTGCGCGGAGCTGGAAGCTCACCATCGGATCCTTGCTGATGCCCGAGGTCCACTCGAAGCTCGCGATCTCCTCCTCGCCGTAGAGCACCCGTACATCCCGGATGAACCACGCCGGGATCATCTCGGCGTTGGCATCCCGGAAGAAGCCGGTGTCCATCGGGTGTTGCACCACGAACTGGACCCGGATCACGTCGCCGCGCTGGATCCGCTCGGGCACTACGACCTTGGTTCGGCCGGTCTCTGGCATATCAACCGCACCCGTTGAGGCTGGTCTCAACCTGCAGATAGTCCGCGTACAGCTCTCCCCCGCTGGTCTCGGCGATCGCCCGGATCCAGCTCGACCGCTTCATCTTGATGCGGGTCTGGATCTGCACCGCGGCGATGGCGGGGGTCAGGTGAAATGCGGTCACCAGCGGATCGGGATTGTGATCCACAATGAGGAAGACGCTCTTCACGAAACCGTCGGCGGCCATCGGCAGGTCGCTCTCGATGATGACGGGTACATAGCGTCCGTCCTCCGCCATCGTCGGCATGTCCAGAGTCACGTGGCCGCGCTGAATGGTGCGGCCCTGAAATCGCTCGGTGAAGATCCGCTGGACGATCTCATTCGGGATCGGCGGATCGTCGGGACCGGCGCGCGTCACCCGGATCGCCGCGCCGAGATGCTTCGTCGCCCCGCTCATTCCCTCCACGGCGAAAGCGGCGCCGAGCACGCCGACGGCCTGCAGGAATGACCTACGTTGGATCGGTTCGTTCAGGCTCATTGCTTCCTCCATTGCCCCGCTGGATGTCTCAAGCTGGGATGCGCGACCGCACCCGTCAAGCGCGTTACAGGCTCACGGCCCCGCTACCCGCCGTTGGTCAGGGCGCCAACCAGTTGCAGCGCGACCGCGGCGAACTGAGGCACGTCTCGCCGAGCGCGCGCCATAAGCATGGCGCCTTCAAGACCCGCGAGCAGCGCGGCGGCCGCGGCGGAGGGCTTGCCTTCGAAGCGGAACTCCCCGGCGGTGCGGCCCGCGCTGATGACCCGGGTGAGCCACGCCTCCTGATCGTCGAAGAAACCGAGCACTTCGTTCCGCACCGCGGTCGGCAGCGTGGCGGAATCGGAGGCGAGCATTCCGTACAGACACATATGCTCCCCCTGCCGCAGCGCCTCCTGGAAGAGCCGCACATAGCGCATCAGCCGGCGGGTCGGGTCAGGAAATTCCTTGTCGAGGCCGCGAAGCCGTTCGGCAAAGACGACCCGATACCGCGCGGCAACGGCGCGCGTCAGCTCGGCCTTGGTCGCGAAGTGGTGGTGGACGCTCGCCTTGCGGATCTGCAGCGCATCGGCGATGTCGGCGTAGCTGAACGCCTCATATCCCCGCGTCTGCACCAGCCCTTCGGCGACATCGAGGATGCGGTCGGCGGTGGTCACGGCTCCAATCTACCAGTAGGTAGGCTTGG
>JBDTTN010000466.1:0-3018 GCA_039930625.1 Gemmatimonadota bacterium
AGGGGCGGCCCGCTCGCGTCCATTCCGCGCGCGTCGCCGTTCGCTCCTCCGAGGGATCCCCGGGGATCAGGCTCCGGCGGACAGCGCCAGCGCTGCGGCGGACCTATTATCAGCCATGGAGCGACGCGAAGCATGAGTCGATTCGAACTCACGAGCGAACTGTCCTGCTCCGCCGAACAGGCCTACGCGTGGCATGCCCGGGCCGGCGCCTTCGAGCGGCTGACCCCACCATGGGAACGGGTGCGGGTGCTCGAGCGGAATGGCACCATTGCGGACGGCACCGTCGTGCTCGAAATGCGGGTGGGACCGACGCGACAGCGCTGGGTCGCGCGGCACCGCGATGCGATCCCCGGCCGGCAGTTCGTGGACGAACAGATGGAAGGGCCCTTCGCCCGTTGGGTCCACACCCACCGATTCGCGCCACTGGGCGGGGAGCGCACCCGGTATACCGATGAGATCGGGTACACGCTGCCCGGCGGTGCCCTGGGCGAGCTCGGTGCCGGGTTCGTCGCGAACAAGCTGCGGCGCAACTTCCGATACCGTCACGCGACCGTACGCGACGATCTCGCGGCTCATCAGCGCCACGCGGCGCGCGGTGCACTGACCGTTGCGATCACCGGCGCCACCGGCCTCCTCGGCCGCAACCTCATTGCCTTCCTGACGGCCGGCGGCCACAGCGTCCTGCGCATCGTGCGGGGGCAAGCGGGACCGGACGATATCGGATGGGACCCCGCCGGAGGCCGGCTCGACGCCGCGGCCCTCGAAGGGGTGGACGCCGTCATCCACCTGGCGGGGGAATCGATCGCGGGCTCGCGCTGGAGCAACACCCAGCGGCGCCGGATTCTCGACAGCCGGATTCAGGGCACCACGCTGCTCGCGGAGACGCTGGCGCGCCTCACACATCCGCCGAAAGTACTCGTCTCGGCCTCGGCCGTCGGGATCTACGGCGATCGCGGTGACGAAGTCGTCACTGAGGAGACCCCGCTGCACACCGGCCCGGGCAGCATGTTCGTGGAGCAGGTGGGTCAAGCGTGGGAGGCGGCCACGGCGCCGGCGGACCGAGCAGGAATCCGGGTGGTGCGGACCCGAATCGGCATCGTCCTCACCCCAGCGGGTGGGGCGCTGCAACAGATGCTGCCTCCATTTCGAATGGGTGTCGGTGGCCGACTCGGCAGCGGGCAACAGTACATGAGCTGGATCAGCATTGACGATGTCGTCGGCGCACTGCACCACGTGCTGATGACGGAGAGCCTGCGCGGCCCGGTGAATCTCACCGCTCCCGAGCCGGTCACCAATGCCGCCTTCACGACCACGATCGGCAAGGTGCTCGGCCGGCCAACGCTGTTCCCCGTTCCTGCCGCTGCGTTGCGCCTGCTGCTTGGCGACATCGCGGATGAACTGCTGCTGAGCGGTGCGCGAGTCGTGCCGCAGCGCCTGGAGCAGAGCGGCTATCGCTTCCGGCAGGCCGCGCTCGAGGACGCGCTGCGGCATCTACTGGGGCGATGAGCGAGTTGAAGGCGATCGCAGGGGTGGGCGACCCGCCAGCGCGCCCTTACGTTTAGCCCCATGGCATCCGCCCCCAGGGCCGTCGTCCTCCTCTCCGGCGGGCTCGATTCCGCGACCGTCCTCGCGGTGGCCCGGCGCGACGGCTTTCGCTGCCATGCACTCAGCTTCGACTATGGCCAGCGGCACCTCGTGGAACTCACCGCCGCGCGCGCGGTGGGCAAGCGAGCCGGCGTCGCCGAGCATACGGTGGTGAAGATCGATCTGCGCAGCGTCGGTGGCTCGGCGCTCACCAGCGAACTGCCGGTGCCCAAGGGCCGCACTGCCGAAGAGATGGGCGCGGACATTCCCGTCACGTATGTCCCGGCCCGCAACACGATCTTCCTCTCCTATGCCCTCGCGTGGGCGGAGGTGCTCGGCGCCGCCGACATCTTTCTCGGCGTCAATGCACTCGACTACAGCGGATATCCCGACTGCCGGCCCGAGTATATCGAGGCGTTTGAGCGGATGGCGAATCTCGCGACCCGTGCAGGGGTCGAGGGAACGACGGTGCTGCGAATTCATACGCCGCTGATCCGCTCGACCAAGGCCGAGATTATCGCGACCGGATTGGCGCTGGGCGTGGACTACGGAATCACGCGGAGCTGCTACGACCCGTCGCCGAGCGGTGAGGCGTGCGGCGAGTGCGATTCCTGTCAGTTGCGTCTGAAGGGATTCCGCGAGAACGGCCTGCCGGATCCGGCACCGTATATTCGCCTGAGGGCGACAGAGTAGGAGCGCGAGGGAGCGGGACTCAAGTTGATTGTCCCTTGCTCCTCGCGTTTCACGCTTCACACGTCACTCATCACCCGTCGCCAAGAACCGGCATGAGCTACGCCGTCAAGGAAATCTTCTATACGCTCCAGGGCGAGGGTGCGAACGCCGGTCGCCCGGCGGTCTTCTGCCGATTCACCGGGTGCAATCTCTGGACGGGTCGCGAGGCCGACCGAGGCCACGCCGTCTGCCAGTTCTGCGACACCGACTTCGTCGGCACCGATGGGCCCGGTGGTGGGAGCTTCAAGACGGCGGTTGCCCTCGCCGCAGCTGTCCGGGCCGCGTGGCCCGCGCAGAGCTCCGCTGCCGCGAAGCCTCTGGTGGTGTGTACGGGAGGTGAGCCGCTGCTGCAGCTGGATGTGGAGGCGATTGCTGCGCTGCACGAGGAGGGATTCGAGATCGCGGTCGAGACCAACGGCACCCAGCCGGCGCCCCCTGGACTCGACTGGGTCTGCGTGAGCCCGAAGGCCGATGCACCGATGGTCCTGACCGCGGGCCACGAGCTCAAGCTGGTCTTCCCCCAAGTGGGCGCGGAGCCGGAACGCTTCCGCGCAATGGCCTTTCAGCATTTCTTCCTGCAGCCGATGGACGGAGCGGACCGGGCCCGGAACACCGCGCTCGCAGTCGACTATTGCATGGCCCACCCTGAATGGCGGCTGAGCCTGCAGACCCACAAGATGCTGGGCATCCCATGAACCCTGG
>JBDTTN010000467.1:0-3016 GCA_039930625.1 Gemmatimonadota bacterium
TCTATCTGAAACAGCGCGGTCTCAACACCGAGAACGCCATCAGCATGATCGTCAACGGCTTCTGCAAGGAAGTCTTCAAGGAGCTGCCCATGGAGTTCGCGGTCGAGGCGCAGAAGCTCCTCGGTGTGAGTCTCGAAGGCAGCGTAGGCTAAGGAACCCGACCAATGCTCGAAATCATCAACCTGCACGCCAAGGCCGGCGACAAGCAGATCCTCAACGGCATTTCCCTCTCCGTGAAGGCCGGGGAAGTGCACGCGATCATGGGCCCCAACGGTTCCGGCAAGAGCACGCTTGCGCAGGTGCTGGCGGGTCACCCGTCGTATGAGGTCACCGAGGGTCAGGTGATCTATCAGGGCCAGGATCTGCTCGACATGGAGCCGGAACTCCGCGCCCAGGCTGGTGTCTTCCTCGCGTTCCAGTATCCCGTGGAGATCCCCGGGGTCTCCAACGCCTACTTCCTCCGCGCCGCGCTCAACGAGATCCGCAAGGCGCGCGGGGAGGAGGAGATGGATCCGATCGATTTCCTCGATCTGGTCGAGGAGAAGCTCAAGGTGGTCGAATGGGGGCCGGAAATCATGTCCCGCGCCGTCAATCATGGCTTCTCCGGCGGCGAGAAGAAGCGCAACGAGATCCTGCAGATGGCGGTGCTCGAGCCGAAGCTTGCCATCCTCGACGAGACCGATTCCGGCCTCGATATCGATGCGCTGAGGATCGTCGCCGGCGGGGTGAACAAGCTGCGCCGCCCCGACAATGCCACGATCGTTGTCACCCACTACCAGCGGCTCCTCAACTATATCGTTCCCGACTTCGTGCACGTGCTCGCCGCAGGCCGCATCGTCAAGTCGGGCGGGAAGGAACTTGCGCTCGAGCTTGAGGCCAAGGGCTACGAGTGGCTGACGGAAACGGCGGGATCGGTGTGAGCACGACGTACCTGCAGGACTTCGAGACCTTCAGCCGCAACGGCGGCTCCAAGGCACCCTGGCTCCAGGGGCTGAGGCAGTCCGCCGTCGACCGCTTCGCCGCTACCGGCTTCCCGTCGGCCAGGGACGAAGACTGGCGCTTCGTGGATCTGGCGCCGCTGACCGGCGCGAGCTTCCGGCTGGCGCCCGCCGATGTCACCGGCATCCGGATCGAGGATCTCGCTCCCTACCTGTACCCGATTCCGGGTGTAAGCACCCTGGTCTTCGTCAACGGACGCTATGCGCCGAGCCTCTCCAGTCTCGGGACGCTGCCCTCTGGCATGACGGTCCGCAATCTCGCGGGCGCACTGGCTTCGGAATCAGCACTCCTCGACCAGCACCTCGGCAAGTACGCCAAGCTCGATCAGAGCGGCTTCACCGCGCTCAACACCGCCTTCGTGCGGGACGGACTCTTTGTGCATGTGCCCGCGGGGGTGGACGCGGGCGCGCCGATCCACGCGGTCTTCGTCTCCGATGGCCGCGCCGACGGCGCGGTGACCTATCCCCGCAACTTCATAATGGTGGAGGCCGGGGGCCGAGCCGCGGTGATCGAGAGCTATGTCGGTCTGGTCGAAGGGAGCTACTTCACCAACGCCGTAACAGAGGCGCTCGTCGGCGATGGCGCGCACTTCGAGCATACCAAGATCCAGCGCGAGAGCGAGAAGGCCTTTCACGTCGGAACGACGCATATCCGGCAGGGCAGGGACAGTCGCGGCTTCTCGCACTCGGTGAGCTTCGGTGCGGCCCTCTGCCGCAACAATCTCGACGTGATCCTCGACGGACCCGGGATCGAGTCGCAGATGCTCGGCCTGTACATGGGGCGGGGCAAGCAGGAGATCGACAACCACACCTACCTGCTCCACGCGCATCCGAATTGCTCGACGCGGGAAGTCTACAAGGGCATTCTCGACGGCCGTTCGCATGGGGTCTTCAACGGGAAGATCTACGTGACGCCGGAGGCGCAGAAGACCGACGCCAAGCAGACCAATCGGGCGCTGTTGCTGTCGGATACCGCGCGGATCGATACCAAGCCGCAGCTCGAGATCTTCGCCGACGATGTGAAATGCACCCATGGCGCCACGATCGGCAATCTTGATGCGGCCTCGGCGTTCTATCTGAAGAGTCGCGGGATCGGGGGCGAGCTGGGCAGGAAGATCCTCATCTACGCCTTTGCCGCCGACGTGCTGGAAGAACTTCCCTACGAGCCTATGCGGGCGGCCCTCGAAGCGGTCGTCATGGACAGGCTCGAGTCGCGAGCCGGAAGCTGAGGTCGTGATGACGGCGCCGGCCGAGGTCCGCGGTTTTGACGTCGCCCGCCTGAGGCGTGACTTCCCGATTCTCCGCACCAGTGTGCAGCAGAAGCCGCTGGTCTATCTGGACAACGCCGCCACCAGCCAGAAGCCCCGGGTGGTGGTAGAGGCGGAGAGCGACTTCGCGCTGCTCCACAACGCGAACGTCCATCGTGGCGTTCACACCCTCAGTCAGCGCGCCACCCAGGCCTACGACCACGTCCGTGCCGACCTCGCCCGATTCATCGGCGCGGCGGAGCCCGCCGAAATCATCATCACCCCGGGGACGACGGCCGGTCTCAACCTGATCGCCCAGAGTTACGGGCGGCTGGTGCTGCGCCCGGGCGACGAGATCCTGCTCACCGCAATGGAGCATCACTCCAACATCGTTCCGTGGCAGCTGATAGCGCAGACGACGGGGGCGGTGATCCGGGTGATCCCGGTGACTGAGGCCGGCGAACTCGATCTCGCGGCCGCCGCGGCCCTCATCTCTCCCCGCACCCGCATCGTCGCGATCGCCCACGTGTCCAACGTGCTGGGCAGCGTGAATGATGTCCGCGCGGTGAGCGACCTGGCTCATGCCGCCGGCGCTATTGTGGTGGTGGATGGCGCCCAGGCCGTCGCGCATCTGCCGATAGATGTCGAGTCGCTCGGCAGTGATTTCTACGTGGCCTCCGCCCACAAGATGTACGGGCCGACTGGTGTTGGCTTCGTGTATGGTCGGAAGACGCTGCTCGACGCGATGCCGCCCTGGCAGGGCGGGGGCGG
>JBDTTN010000468.1:0-3014 GCA_039930625.1 Gemmatimonadota bacterium
GAGCTGTATCGGCAGCTCGATGCCGCGAGTCCGCGACTCTCCGCGGCCCGTGCCGGGAGCCGCGCCGCCCTCGAGAGGGTCTCGGCGCTCCGCACGCTGCCCGATCCGCAGATCCAGCTGGGGCTGATGAACCGGAATCTTTCCGGACTCGGGCTGCAGGACCCGCTCGGCATGAATCAGATCCAGGTGATGCAGATGGTCCCGTTCCCTGGCAAGCTCGGCGCAGCGGGACGAGCGGCAACGGCACGGGCCGACGCTTCGACCGCACGGGCGGACGATCTGCGCTGGGAGCTGCGCGCCCAGGCCGCGATGACGTTCTACGACATCTATGGAGTCGATCGGTCGATCGCAGTCGCCACCCGGAGTCAGGCGCTGCTCCGCGACATCGCCGCAACCGCGCAGAGCATGTACTCGGTGGGAGAGGGCCCGCAGGCGAACGTGCTCCGGGCCCAGGTGGAAGTGAGCCGGATGACCGAGGAGCTCCTCCGTATGAGCACGATGCGGGAGACGATGGTCGCGCGGCTCAATACGCTCCTGGACCGGGCGCCTGACAGCCCGGTTGGCGCGCCGGCGCTCCCCAACTTCCCGAAGGACCTGCCGCCGCTCGACTCCCTGATCGCCCAGGCCCTCACCGGCCGGCCGATGCTTGAAGCTGGCAAGCGTGACGTGCAGGCCGCGGATGCAGACCGGACTCTGGCTCAGCGGGAGATCTGGCCTGACCTCCAGCTCGGAGCCATCTACGGCCAGCGCCCGATGGCGGGCGGCGGGACCGATCGGATGGTGAGCTTCATGCTGGGTTTCAGTATCCCGGTATTCGCCGGCAGCCGACAGCTCCCGATGCGCAGAGAGGCCGATGCCATGCGAGAGATGGCCCGTGCGGACCTCGGCGCCATGATCGCCGACACCCGGGGGCGGGTGGGGGTGCTGTACTCCGAGCTGCACCGCGCCCGCTCCCTCCGGGCGCTCTACCAAACCGACCTCCTGCCCCAGACCCAGGCTGCCGTGACTGCCTCACTCGGGGCGTATCGCGTCGGCGAGGTGAATCTGATGACGCTGCTCGACGCCCAGATGACCGTCTATCGCTACCAGCAGGAGAGCTATCAACTCGAAGCCGCTGAAGGAAAGGCCTGGGCGGAGCTGGAGATGCTGCTCGGCTCTGCGCTCCTCGATGTGGATCAGCGTGCTGACACGGTGAGGTCACAATGAAGCCCGACCCCGATCCATTCGGTGCATCGATGGCCGGACGAAAGCGGCTGCTGCTCGGGGCACTCGGCGCCGGCGCACTGGCCGTGCTGACGGTTGCGGTGTATCTGGCTACGCGGCGAACGGCTGGGGCTGGTGTCGCGCCGGGCGGCCATGATCACACGGCGGCACCCGTAGCCGACAGCGCGATGCCGGTGATGCTCGATGCTGCGGCGCAGCAGCGGATTGGTGTCACCTTCGCGACGGTGGAACGTGCCCCGCTCGAACGCCTGGTCCGCACCGTCGCGCAGGTATCCTACGACGAGACGGCGGTGCGTCGGGTGGTGCCACGGGTCGACGGATTCGTGGAAGAGCTCAAGGTGGACTTCACCGGGCAGTCGGTGCACGCCGGGGATCCGCTCTTCACGATCTATTCGCCGATGGTGGTCACGGCAGAGCAGGAGCTGCTGCTGGCGCAGCGGCTGGTCCAGCAGGTGCAGGGCGGTACCGCCGATGCAGTCGCCGGGGCGGCGGGACTGCTCGAGTCGGCACAGCGGCGACTGCGGAACTGGGAGGTCCCCGCGGAGGTCATCGAGCGAGTGCTGAGCACCGGTTTGGTGGAGCGGACGGTGACGCTCCGCTCGCCGGCCACGGGTGTGGTGGTCGAAAAACCGATCCTGGCCGGCCAGAAGATCATGGCGGGAGACATCGCCTATCTGATCGCGGACCTGCGCCGAGTGTGGCTGGAGGGCGAGGTGTTCGAGCAGGATCTGCCGGCGGTGCGACTGGGACAGGTGGTGACGGCCGATTTCACCGCCCTGCCGGGGGAAACCCGCACCGGCCGGATCACCTACATCTATCCCATGCTCAACCCGGAGACGCGAACAGCGCGGGTGCGGGTTGAACTCGTCAACCCGGGGCTCCGGCTCAAGCCAGGCATGTACGCAACCTTTCAGTTCACGGCGGTCTCGCCTGCAGTGCTGAGCGTGCCGCGCTCCGCGGTGCTGGCGACGGGCAAGCGTATGCTGGTCTTTGTCCGCGATTCGGCGGGGAGCCTCATTCCCCGGGAGGTCGTATCCGGCCGCACCACGGACGATCGGATCGAGATCCTTGGCGGGCTGGTCGCGGGAGAGAGCGTGGTGGCGTCCGCCACATTCCTCGTGGACGCCGAGTCGAACCTTGGGTCGGCGCTGGGCGGGATGGCGAACATGCCGGGCATGGAGATCACGACTCCACCCGTGCCGGCGGGCCGCGACGGCGCACCCGCCAAACCGCTCCGCGCCGCTCCGGCGGCGAAGCCCGATCCGATGGCCGACATGCCCGGCATGACGCCGCCCCCGAAGCCGCGGGAGTGACGGGATGCTCGCGAAACTCATCGGCTGGTCCGTCGCCAATCGATTCATCGTACTTGTGGGCGCGCTCGCCGCGGTAGTGGGCGGCATCGTCGCCGTTCAGCGGACTCCGCTTGAGGCGCTGCCGGACCTGAGTGATGTACAGGTGATCATCCAGGCGCAGTACAACGACCAGGCGCCGCGGATCATCGAAGATCAGGTCACCTATCCCATCGCCGCCGAAATGCTCAAGGTGCCCGGCGCACGCACGGTCCGGGGCTACTCTTTCTTCGGCATTTCTTTCGTCTACATCATCTTCGAAGATGGAACCGACCTCTACTGGGCCCGCTCCCGGGTGCTGGAATACCTCAGTGGCCTCAAGGAGAAGCTGCCTGCGGACGTCGCGCCGACACTCGGCCCGGACGCCACCGGTCTGGGATGGGTCTACCAGTACGCCATCGAGGATACGACCGGGAAACACACGCTCGCCGAGCTCCGGGC
>JBDTTN010000469.1:0-3007 GCA_039930625.1 Gemmatimonadota bacterium
CGCCCTTGATGGACTCGAGTCGCGCGTCTCATGACTAGAACGGAATGCTCGTAAC
Source organism: Gemmatimonadota bacterium (assembly GCA_039930625.1). Lineage (GTDB taxonomy): Bacteria > Gemmatimonadota > Gemmatimonadetes > Gemmatimonadales > GWC2-71-9 > JADJOM01. The sequence goes on from JBDTTN010000469.1 coordinate 56, forward strand.
TTCTCTCAAAACCCGCATCGGCATCATTGCCGCCATGGCCGTCACCGCCGTGGTCGCGCTCATCCCGCGCGATACCACGATCCGCGTGAACACCAACGGCATCATGCACGATACCACCCTGCGCCAGGTCCCCCTCAAGCTGGGGCTCGACCTGCAGGGCGGCATGCATCTCGGTCTCGAGCTGGATCAGTCCAAGCGGGTCTCGGCAGACCCGGTCAAGGACATCGATCTGGCTCTCACTGTGCTCCGCAAACGCATCGACGAATTCGGCGTGACCGAACCGCTGGTGCAGAAGCAGGGCGACACCCGAATCGTGGTGGAGCTCGCCGGCATCAGCGACCCCAGCCGAGCCAAGGCCGTGGTCCAGAAGAGCGCCTTCCTCGAGTTCCGGATCACCGACCGGTCCGCCGCGCTGGACAAGGCGCTGCCGGCGATGGACCGTGCGCTGCAGCGACTGGGGATCAAGGCCAGCGGCGTCCCCGGTGACACCGCCCGCTCGGCGGTGCTCGACCTGCTCAAGGGCGATTCCGCCAAGCAGGACACCGCCACCGATGCGACACCGGTAATCGGTGGGGCGCTCTCCAGCCTGATTCAGACGGCCAGCACCGCCAACACCCAGCTCTATCCGGGCGAGTACCTCGCCGAGGACGGGGCGGTGTCACGGGTGGACAGCCTGCTGAACATCCCGGATGTGAAGGCGCTCTTCCCGCGGCGCTACGAGTATCGCTGGTCGGCGACACCGATCAGCGTCGGCGCCAAATCCTATCGGATGTTCTATGTGCTCGAGGACCGGCCGCTCGTCACCGGCAGCAGCCTGGTCGATGCGAAGGAGGAGATCGATCCTCTCACCAGTGGTCCGGTCGTCACCTTCGAACTCGATCGGAAGGGCGCCCGGGACTTCGGCGAGGGCACCTCGCGGAACGTGGGCAACTACATGGCCATCGTGCTGGACGATCGGGTGCAGGGCCGTCCGCCGGTCATCCAGGAGCGGATCGACCGCCGTGGACAGATCACCCTCACCGGCAAATCGTTTCAGGAGGCGCGTGACCTGGCCCTCACGCTGCGGGCCGGCGCGCTGCCGGTGCCGCTCAAGATCGTCGAGGAGTGGCAGGTGGGGCCGAGCCTCGGCGCGGACTCGATCCACAAGGGGCTGACGGCGGGCATCGTCGGGACGCTGCTGGTGATCCTGATCATGGTGGGGATCTACCGGATGAGCGGCGCAATCGCAGTGGCGGCGCTGGGGCTGTACATCCTGCTCTCGTTCGGGGCGCTGTCGATGTTTGGCGCGACCCTCACCCTCCCGGGCCTCGCGGGGCTCATTCTCTCGATCGGCATCGCGGTGGATGCCAACGTGCTGATCTTCGAACGCATCAGGGAAGAGCTGGAGCTGGGCAAGACGGTGCGCCTCTCGATCGATGAGGGCTTCAAGCATGCGATGAACGCCATCGTCGACTCGAACGTCACGACCGTCATGACCGCGCTGTTCCTCTTCCAGTTCGGCACCGGGCCGGTGAAGGGCTTTGCGGTCACCCTGACGATCGGCGTGCTCGCCTCGATGATCACCGCGGTCTTCGTGACCCGCACCTTCTACATGATCTGGCTGGACAAGTCGCCGGCCATGGAAACCCTGAGCATCTGATGATCCGCTTCCTTGCGCACGCCAACTACGACTTCATCGGGTTCCGCCGCTACGCCTACATGGTGACCGGGGCGCTGTTTGCCGTGAGCCTGCTCGCGCTGGCCATCTGGCGGCTCAATTACAGCATCGAGTTCACCGGCGGAACCATGGTGCAGGTGAAGGCGCAACCCGGTGTGGACGTGGGCAAGGTCCGAACGGCGCTGGACGCCCAGGGGCTGCATGGGGCCGAGATCCAGGCCTTTGGGGAGCCGGGCGGCTTCACCATCCGGGCTCGTACCGCCAAGGCCGGCACCGATGCCGACAACACCCAGGCCACGACGGCCGTGGTGAGCGCGGCACTCGATGAGGCGCTCGGCAAGGGGACCTACGTTCTGGATCGCACTGGGGCGGTCGGCCCTAAGGTCGGTGGCGAGCTTCGCACCAAGGCACTGCTCGCCATCTTCTACAGCTTCCTGGCGGTGCTCGTATACCTGGCCATCCGATTCGAATGGCGCTTCGGGCTGGCGGCCATCGCGGCGACGGCGCACGATATCATCCTGACCATCGGATTCATCGCCCTCATGCGGCTGGAGGTGAGCCTCACCGTCGTGGCCGCGGTGCTCTCGATGGTCGGCTACTCGCTCAACGACACGATCATCATCTTCGACCGGGTCCGTGAGAACCTGCACAAGTACAAGCGGGATCACTTCGCTGACATCCTGAACCGGTCGGTGAACGAGACCCTGCCGCGAAGCATCCTGACCCACGGCACCTCCCTGGCCACGCTGCTGGCGCTCGCGATCTTCGGTGGCGAGGTCATCCGCCCCTTCGCGCTGGTCATGTTCTTCGGCGTGTTCACCGGTACCTTCTCGTCGATCTACATTGCGGCGCCCGTCCTCATGTGGATCGAACACAAATGGCCAGGTGCAGATGCCCGTGGGGTCAAGACCGCTGCCCGCGCCGCCACGACCACCAAGACGCCGGTCGGGGTCTAATCGGGTGGGTGAGGGCCTCACCCTGACCGCGCGACGTGCCCGAGGGATCCCTTCGCAGTATGCGCGGGGGTCCCTCGCTGCTCCCGGGGTGGTATGCTAGTCGACAGCCACTGCCACCTGGGATCGGAACAGTTCGGGGCCGATCTGGATGCGGTGCTGGTTCGAGCGTGGGACGCCGGCGTGGGGCACATCGTCGTGATCGGTGAGTCTCCCGCTGCCGCTGCCCGGGCGCTGGATCTCGCCGGGCGGGACCGGCGCCTCTCGGCGACGGCCGGGATCCATCCGCACGACGCGAGCACCTGGAGCAGTGACATCGAGGGCTGGCTCCGCACGACGCTC
>JBDTTN010000470.1:0-3007 GCA_039930625.1 Gemmatimonadota bacterium
AGGCAGCGAAGGCGGACCCGGCCAAGATCGTTGCTGCGGCGAAGCAGGTGCTGTACATGGCGTAGGTTCGAGGGCCGTCGGCCGTTGGCTGTTAGCTGTTTGCGAAGCTCGGAACGCGAAACTTCGATAGGCATTCAGGGACCGGGGTAGGCGATGCACAAACCAATGGCCAACGGCCAACGGCCAATAGCCTAAAGGCACCATGGCAACCAAGATCCTGATGGAGGCGCTCTCCCCAACGATGGAAGAGGGGCGTCTGGTCGAGTGGAAGAAGCAGGAGGGCGACGCCGTCGTCACGGGAGAGGTGCTGGCCGAGGTCGAAACCGACAAGGCCGTCATGGATCTCACGGCCCGCGCGGCAGGCGTGCTGCTCAAACAGGCGATCCCGGCCGGGGCGACGGTTCCGGTCGGACAGCTTGTCGGCGTGATCGGAGCGAAGGGCGAGGACATCGGCGCCATCGTCGGCGCGGTCCCTCCCAAGGCCGCCGCACCGGCCGCGACGCCCGCTGCGCCGCCCGCCGCAGCGAAGGCAACCGAACCGGCGCCCGCCTCCTCTTCGGCCGTCGCAGCGGCGCCTGTACCCGTACCGGTGGCCGCTCCGGCGACCACCGACGGCCGGGTGAAAGCCTCGCCGCTGGCCCGGAAGATTGCGGCGGACAAGGGACTCGACCTGGCGCGGGTGCGGGGCTCCGGCCCCGAGGGCCGGATCATCGTGCGGGACGTTGAGGGTGCCGGCGCCGTGCAGCCGAGTCCTGCCCCATCATCCCTGGCGGCAGCAGCGGGCGCGCAGTCCGGATATACCGACACGCCGCTTTCTCAGATCCGCAAGACGATCGCAAAGCGGCTGGCGCAGTCGATCGGCCCCATCCCGACCTTCTATCTGACGACCGAAGTCGACATGGAGCGGGTGGCCGAGGCGCGTGAGGCACTGAATGGCGCAACCGCGCACGCCAGTGCACGGCAGCCGTCGGGCGAGGTGAAGGTTTCGTACAATGACATAATCATCAAGGCGACGGCCCTCGCGCTGCGGCAACATCCGGCCTGCAACGCCTGGTGGCAGGACGACCGCATCCGCTATTGGCACGAGGTGCACGTCAGCATGGCGGTGGCGGTGGAGGATGGCCTGATTACACCGGTCATCCGACACGCCGATAGAAAGTCGCTGCGGGAGATCGGCGCGGAGTCCAAGGACATGGCAGGGCGGGCGCGCGAGCGCCGACTCGCACCCGAGGAGTACACCGGCGGGACCTTCTCGGTCTCCAACCTCGGCATGTTCGACATCGACCAGTTCACCGCGGTGATCAACCCGCCCGAGGCGGGGATCCTTGCGATCGGCAGCATCGTGGCCAAGCCGGTGGCCGAAGGCGACAAGGTCGTCATCCGGCGGCGGATGCGGGTCACGATGTCCTGTGATCACAGGGTCATCGACGGCGCAACCGGCGCGGCGTTTCTCAAGACCCTGAAGCAGCTGCTGGAAAACCCGCTGGCGCTGGTGTGGTGAAAGGCGATTGCGGGAATGGGCGGTTAGGCGAAACGACACTCGGTATTGGCGCACCCAACGCTTGATCGCCAACCGCCAGACAACACTAACTCCGAGGCTCTCGTGGCAACCTTTGACGTGATCATCCTGGGTGGCGGACCGGCCGGTTACGTGTGCGCCATCCGTGCGGCTCAGCTGGGCCTCTCCACCGCAGTCGTCGAGAAGGACAAGCTGGGCGGCGTGTGCGTGAACATCGGCTGCATCCCGACCAAGGCGCTGCTGCACAGCGCACGGGTCGCGAACCTCGTCGGGCACGAGGCGAAGGAGCTCGGGGTCGAGGTGGGAACGGTGAAGCTGGACTACGGCGTCGCGATGCGGCGCTCGCGCAAGGTCTCGGAGCAGAACTCGAAGGGCGTCGAGTTCCTGATGAAGAAGCACAAGGTCACCGTCATCAAGGGCGAGGGCACGCTGGTCCCCGGGCGGAAGATCAAGGTGGGCAGCGACACCCACGAGGCGAAGAAGGCGATCGTCATCGCCACCGGTTCGCGGGTCAAGGGGATTCCGCAGATCGGACTCGAGATCAACAAGACCACGGTGATCAGCTCCGACGAGGCGCTCTTCCTCGAGAAGCTGCCGGCCAGCATTGCCATCATCGGCGCGGGCGCGGTGGGCAGCGAATTCGCCGACATTTTCGCCTCCTTCGGCTGCAAGGTCACACTGGTCGAGGCGCTGCCGAGGATCCTGCCGATCGAGGATGCGGAATCGTCGGATACGGTGGCCAAGAGCTTCAAGAAGCGCGGCATCGAGGTGATCGCCGGCGCCAAGGTGACCAGAGCCGAGGTGGGCAAGGACAAGGTTGTGCTGAGCGTCGAGGCCGGCGGGAAGACCCAGTCGATCGAGGCGGAAAAGGTGCTGATGGCGGCGGGGCGCGCGGTCAATACGGAAGGCATGGGATTCAAGGAAGCGGGGGTGCAACTGACGGAGCGCGGCTTCGTGAAGGTCAACCTGGCCACACTGGAGACCACGGCCCCCGGCATCTACTGCATCGGCGACGTCGCCGGTCCGCCGATGCTGGCGCACAAGGGAAGCCGCGAGGGGGTCTTCGTGGCGGAGCTGATTGCGGGACAGAAGCCGCATGCGATCCGCTACGACAACATCCCGTCGGTGACCTACTGTCATCCCGAGGTGGCGAGCATCGGCCTCAACGAAGACCAGTGCAAGGAGCAGAAGCTCGATTTCCAGGTCGGCCGCTTCCCGTTCAGCGCCAACGGACGGGCCCGCGCGACCAACGAGACCGAGGGCTTCGTGAAGATCATCCGGGACAAGAAGTACGGCGAGATACTCGGCGCGCATATTGTCGGCGGCCACGCCTCCGAGATGATCCACGAACTCGCCGTTGCACGGGAGAACGAGTACACCGTGGAGGAAGTCGAACTCACCGTACATGCCCACCCCACCCTGTCGGAGGCGATCGCGGAGGCGGCGCTCGATTCGATGGGGCGGGTGATGCATATCTGAGTGCCGAGT
>JBDTTN010000471.1:0-2985 GCA_039930625.1 Gemmatimonadota bacterium
ACATGCTGCGCCGGGTGCCGGACGTGCGGAAGCTGGAACAGGCGATCGGGTTCCGGCCGCGGACTCCGCTCAGCCAGATCATTACAGATGTCGTGACGGATCAGCGGGCGAGGCTGGCGGCGCGGTAACCACGGTGCGCGCGATCCTGACCTACCATTCCATCGACCCGTCGGGTTCGCCGATTTCGGTTGCGCCCGAGGAATTCCGGAGCCACGTACGCTGGCTCGCCGCGGGAAAAGTGAAGGTGGTGCCGCTCGCCGACCTGCTCGCGCTCCCTGCGGAGCAGGATGCGGTGGCGCTGACCTTCGATGACGGATTCGTGAATTTCGCGGAGATCGCCGCGCCGCTGCTGCGCGATCACGGCCTCCCGGCGACGGTGTTCGTGGTGTCCGGACATGCGGGAGGCAGCAACGCCTGGGGCGGCCATACGGACCCGAGAGTCCCGACCCTGTCGCTGCTCGACTGGGACGCGCTGGGCTGCCTGACGGAAGGGGGAGTGACGCTGGGGGCGCATACCCGGACTCACCCCCATCTGACGGCGGTGCCGGTGATCGAGCGAAGCGAGGAGCTGCTGGGCGCGTCGGCGACGATCCAGGAGCGCACCGGGCAGCGGCCGGAGCAGTTCGCGTATCCCTATGGCGATCTGGACGCGAGCGTGGTGGAGGCGGTGCGCCCGATCTACCGGCTGGCGGTGACGACGGAGCTCCGGGCGCTCGGGGCTTCGGAGGATGCGGTGCAGCTGCCGCGGCTCGACATGTTCTATCTGCGCGCGCCCGGTCAGCTCGAGGCGTGGGGCAGCGCCCGATTCAGCCGTACCCTGTGGCTGCGCGCCCAGGCCCGTCGGGCCCGGAGCACGCTGGCTGCAGTTCTTGGAGGATGGTGATGTCCGATCGACCGTTCCTTTCCGTCATCGTGCCGGCGTACAACGGCATACGGGTCCTGCCGCAATCGCTTGCCGCGCTCGCGGCGAGCGACCTGCCGCGGGAGCATTGGGAACTGATCGTGGTCGATGACGCCAGTACCGATGAGACGGCGGCCCTCGCCGCCCGCTGGGCCGACGCCGTGGTTCGCCTCCCCGGTCTGCCCCATGGCCCGGCATACGGTCGCAATCGCGGGGTCGAGGCGGCGCTCGGCGACGTGCTGGTCTTCGTGGACGCCGATGTCTGCGTGCACGCCGATACCCTTCGCCGGTTCGCCGAGCTCTTTTCGGTCGAGCGCGACCTCGCCGCCGCGTTCGGCTCCTATGATGCCCAGCCCCCGGTCCCCGGCCTGGTCTCGCAGTATCGCAACCTGCTGCATCACTATCATCACCAGCGGAATCCCGGCGACGCCGAGACCTTCTGGTCGGGATGTGGTGCGGTGCGCCGCGCCGCATTCCTCGCGGCCGGCAAGTTCGACGAATGGCACTACAACCGGCCGTCGGTCGAAGACATCGATCTCGGACACCGGCTCCGCGGGCAGGGCGGACGGATCGCGCTGCGTCCCGAGATTCAGTGCTCGCACCTGAAGCGCTGGCAACTGTACTCGATGATCCGTACCGACCTGCTGGATCGGGGCATTCCCTGGATGCGCCTGCTGCTGCACGAGGGTCGGATCGGGAGCATGCAGGCGCTGAACCTCAGGACACAGGAAAAGGTGAACACGGCCCTTGTCGGCGTGGCCCTCCTCTGTGCGTTGCTGGCGGTGCCGTTCGGCCTGCCCTGGCTCGCCGCTGCTGGTGTCCTCCTGGTGCCGGTGCTGGTTACCAACGCCGACCTCTACCGGTTCTTCATCGCGCAGCGCGGGTACCGCTTTGCGCTGGCGGTGATCCCGCTCAACATCATCTACTACCTCCTGTGCGGCTGCTCTGCGGCCTTCGGCTGGCTGCTGCATCATTGGGTCGGCGAGCTGAGCCCCGCCGCGGAGATCCAGGCATTTCGTGAGGTCGGAGTGAGCCGGTGGCCTCCCGTCCCGGTGCAGAGTCCGTGGGGGGGCCGCGGCATCGCTCGGCTCGGCGGGCGCGCTCCCGGGGACGCACCGTGAGCCGCTGGGGGCGGGGCCGGACGGATTGCCACCCCGGCACCGCAGGGCGATATTCCGCCCGTGGCAAACCCAGCGCCGCTCCTTCACTTGCGAGTCCGATGACTGCAGTCCGCCGCAGCTCCCAGCCGGATGCTCTGCCGCCATCTGTGGCACTCGCGTTCGCTCCGTTGCACAAGCGTGCGCTCGGCATGGCCGTCGGGCTGGCCACGGGGCTCAGCATCTTCCTGATGACGGCCATCGTGCTGCTTCGCGGAACCGAAGCCGACGGCATCAATCTCTGGCCACTTGCCGCCTACTTTGCGGGGTACTCTCCATCGTGGCCCGGGGCGCTGATCGGATTTGGGTGGGGATGCGTGGTCGGGTTCGTGGGAGGCTGGTTCGTCGCGTTTTGTCGCAATCTGGTGATTGCGGTGTCCCTGTTCCTGATCCGGACTCGCTCCGAGTTGAACGAGAACCGGGATTTTCTGGATCATATCTGAGGAGCCACCGGCACCATGGCCGGAACTATGACTGAAGACGAGACCGAACTGCGCCAGGTGATGCTGCGGCTGAATGCCCGCGCCTGGGGCATTGCCTTCGGCCTGCTGCTCGGTGGTGGGCTGTTCATCGCGACCAACGTGCTGGTGATGCAGGGCGGCCCGGATGTCGGCCGCCACCTGAATCTGCTCCGGGTCTTCTTCCCGGGATATTCGGTCAGCTTTCTCGGCAGCATCATCGGCTTCATCTACGCCTTCGTCGTGGGCTATGCGCTGGGGCGGCTGATCGGCACAGTCTACAACCGATTGATCAAGCCCAGCGCGTAGGCGGGCCTCGCCGGGTATTGAAGCTCGCAACCACAACACCGCCGCCACGCCGACCTGCCAGCGCCCGCGAGAACCACCAGGGTGCAGGCCGTCGGCGATTGATTTGCCCCGCGTCGCTTCGGGGCACGAACGCCAGGGTGCCCCGGTGCAGGTGCCCGTG
>JBDTTN010000472.1:0-2980 GCA_039930625.1 Gemmatimonadota bacterium
GCGTCTCGAGAGCGGCGCCGTGCACAGCCAAAGTAAGGGGTTGCCGGGGCTTCGCAAGAGGGAAAACGGTCATTTTCCCTCTGGGAAGCGGCCTCCGAGGGGGCTATCTTCCCCGGGAATTCACTCGGAGAGCCTGCGTCATGCACCCGCGCTTCATCCCATTTCTCCTCTGTGCCGCGCTGCTCTTCCCCCTGGGCACGCCACGCCGGAGCCCGCCCGCGACCTGCACCCGCAGCAACGGACTAGTTCTTCCCGAGGGGTTCTGCGCCATCGTGGTGGCCACGAAGCTCAGCGCAGTACGCCAGATCGCCGTCGCTCCCAACGGTGACGTCTATGCCGCGCTGCAGGACGGCGGCGTCGTCGCCCTGCGGGACACCGACGCCGATGGCCGCGCCGATCAGAAGAAATCGGTCTTCGACGGCGGTGGCACCGGCATCGCTGTCCACGATGGCGCGCTCTGGTTCGCCCAGAACGAGCGCATCCTCCGCTGGCCGCTCAGTGCGGGCGCGCTGGGCTCGGATGCCTCACCCGAGGTCATCGTCGAGGGACTCCCCACCGGCGGCCATACCGCTAAGACCTTCACCTTCCTCGGCGGCGACACGCTGATCGTCAACATCGGCTCCGCCACCAACAGCTGTCAGGCGGCCGACCGCGCCAACCGCTCCCCCGGCAAGGACCCCTGTCCCGAGCTCGAGGGGCGCGCCGGTCTCTGGCGATTCAGCACACTGAAGCAGCACCAGCGTCAGCGCGACGGCGCGCGCTACGCCACCGGGCTCCGCAACGCGATGGCTCTTGCCGTCGAGCCCGGTACCGGGAAGCTTTACGCCGCGCCACATGGGCGGGACCAGCTGGCCCAGAACTGGGGATTCACCGATCAGCAGGGCGCCGAGCTGCCGGCGGAGGAGTTCGTGCAGGTGGAGGCAGGCGATGACTTCGGCTGGCCGTACTGCTATTACGACTGGCAGCAGAAGCTCCTGGTGCTCGCCCCCGAGTACGGGGGCAATGGCAAGGCGCTCGGTCGCTGCAGTTCCCGGAAGGATCCGCTCATCGGCTTCCCCGGGCACTGGGCTCCGATGGCGGTGGTGTTCTACAGCGGAACCCAGTTTCCGGCGAAGTATCGCGGCGGTGCCTTCATCGCGTTTCACGGGTCGTGGAATCGGGCGCCGCTGCCACAGGCGGGTTACCGGGTGGACTTCGTGCCCTTCGGGGCGCCAGGCAAGCCGACCGGCGAATTCGAGACCTTTGCCACCAGCGACAAGGGCCCCACCGATCTGCGCCCCGCGGGACTCGCGGTCGGCCCCGACGGATCACTGTACATTGCGGATCAGTCGATCGGGACCATCTGGCGGGTGATGGCGAACTGACCGGCCTTCAACCTGGGGAGGAAGATTCGTGAAACTGATATTGCTTGCCGTCATAGGCGCTGGCCTCATCGCCTCGGCGCCTGCCTCACTAGTGGCGCAGGACCCGACCCCGCTCACGGTCGGCGACAGCGCCCCGGACTTCGCGCTGACCGCGGCCACCCGCGATGGCATCCTGCCGCTCCCCGCAAGGCTGCGGGATTTCCGGGGACAGACGGTCATCCTCGCGTTCTTCTACAAAGCCAGGACCGGTGGCTGAACCATTCAAATGGACGCGTACCGTGATCAGTACGCGACGGTGTTCAAGAATGGCCAGCGGGTGGTGCTTCTCGCGATCAGCGTGGATCCGGCGGCGGAACTCGCCTCATGGGCCTCGGATCGCGGCTATCCGTTCCGCTTCCTGAGCGACTCCGGCGGTGTCGTGGGAAAACGCTACGGCGTGTTTGATTCCGGGTACAAGATGGACAACCGAACCCTGTATGTCGTGGGGCCTGACGGACGCATCAGCTACGTAGCCGCGCCGTTCCAGGAGATCGACCCCAAGTCCTACGAGGATCTGCGGGTCGCCATAGAGAAGGCGTCGGGTAGCTGATCGATGCGGGTGGCTTAACGCCGCCCGTCCGGCGACGTCCTCTCGTTACCCACACACAGAGGACAACGAAGATGCGGATCAGGATACTGATGGGCATCGCCGTCGGGGTGATGCTCGCCGCAGTGCCCCTCGCCGCGCAGCAGGCAGACAGTGCCAGGATGGTATCGCCCGGTGAGACCAGGGAGCTGCACCACGATCGCCGGGAGAGTCGCCGAGACCGGCACGAGGTGCGGAGCGACCGCCGAGAGACGCGCGGCGACCGGCGCGAACTACGGGAGGACCGCCGGGAGGGAGACAGCACCGGCGTGCGGCACGACCGGAAGGAGCTTCGCCGCGACCAGCGGGAGCGCCATCGCGATCAGCGGGAGCGGCACCGCGACCGGAAGGATCGACAGGATGATCGTCGCGACCCGGAGCGACACGACACGATTCGGTAGTGCGGCACTCGCCTGCCACGCAACGACCCTCCGAAGCACTCCTTCGGAGGGTCGTCTGTCTTGCCGCCTGACAATATCCGAACCGGCTAGCGGCTCCTCCCCAGCACCCGCGCCACCGCATTCAGGTCCGCGGCGATCGAGACCGGTCGGTTCGCGAAGCGCGGCGCCGGCTCGGTTTCCTGGTGGTAGGTGATGAGCGCGCCGGGATCCTTGAGCACATGCCCCGTGAGAATCGCCACCACCCGCGCATTGAGGTCGATCACCCCCCGCTCCCGGAGCTGGCGCGCCCCGGCGACGCTTGCGGCACTCGCCGGTTCGCAGCCAACGCCCGTCGCATCGATCACCGCCTTCGCCTCGAGGATCTCGGTGTCGGTCACCGAGGTCACCACGCCATTCGTCTCGCGGATCGTCTGTACTGCCCGGTCCCACGAGGCGGGGTCGCCGATCTTGATCGCGGTGGCCACGGTCTCCGCCTTGACCGTGTGCCGCGCGGCAAACTGCTCGGCGAACCCCTTCGCAAAGGGCGCCGCCCCCGCCGCCTGCACCGACGCGATGCGCGGCAGCCGTTCGATCAGGCCGAGTGCCTTGGC
>JBDTTN010000473.1:0-2969 GCA_039930625.1 Gemmatimonadota bacterium
CGATCACGCGTTGATTTGAAATCACATGGGGCGGAGCACAGCTCCGCCCCTACCCGGATCCGTGCGACGCGATCACGCGTTGATTTGAAATCACATGGGGCGGAGCACAGCTCCGCCCCTACCCATACCTTGATCTTCATGCGAACGCCCGCCCTCCTCACTGCACTCTTCGTCGCGTGCACCGCGCCGCTCGCCGCGCAGGCCGCGGCCGACACCACGCCGCCGCCCTCCGCCGCCGACCTCGCCGCCGGCGAGCAGATCTTCGAGAGCCAGTGCGTACGCTGCCACGGCGCGCAGGGCACCGGTGGCGTGGGGCCGACGCTCACCCATGCGAGGCTCCGCCGCGCGCCGACCGATGAGGCCATGGTCGGGGTGATTCAGAACGGCGTCCCCGGCACCGCCATGATCGGCTTCTGGAATCTCGCGGACACCGAGGCGCGGCAGGTCGCGGCCTACGTGCGCAGCCTCGGCCGTCGGCCGCCGGAGCTGGTGCCTGGTGATCCGGCGCGCGGCGCGGCGATCTACTCGGGCAAGGGTGAGTGTTCGCGCTGCCATATCCTCGACGGCAAAGGCGCCGGTTGGGCGCCTGACCTGAGCGAAGTCGGACTCCGGCTCTCCGCGATCGGACTGCGTCAGTCGCTGCTCGACCCCGGAGTGACCCAGCCGGTCTCGGCGCTGCCGTCGGTGCACGGTCCCTATCCCGCCTTTCTCGCTGTCGCCGCGACCACCCGCACCGGCCGGGTGATTCGCGGCACCCGGGTCACGGAGGACGACTTCGTGATCGTGGTGCGCGAGGCCGACGGCCGGCTCCGCTCGCTCGACAAGACGTCGCTCCGCCGGCTCGAGAAGATCCCGGGTCTGAGTCCGATGCCGTCCTACGCCAGCAACCTGAGCGCCGAGGAGCTGGACGACCTGGTTGCCTATCTGGCGAGCCGGCGGGGTGAACCATGAGACCGATCCTGCTCGCGGCGACTGTCGTCGCCGTCACTGCACTCCCGCTCCGGGCCCAGGTCACTGATGCCCGGCTCCGCGCCGCCCGCGGCGAGCCGGCCAACTGGCTCACCTACTCCGGCGACCTTGGGGCACAGCGCTACTCGCCACTCAGCCAGATCACCCCCGCCAACGTCGCAGCGCTGCGGCCGGCCTGGATCTATCAGGCGGCCGAGTCAGGCATCCTGCAGACCAGCCCGATTGTGGTCGACGGGGTGATGTACCTGACCGAGTTCCGCGGCCACGTCGTGGCGCTCGATGCCCGCACCGGCCGGATGCTCTGGCGCTATCAGATCCCGCTGCCACCCAAGGTGCTTACGCTCGGGTTCGGGCCCACCAACCGCGGCGTCGCGGTGCTGGACTCCTCGGTCTACGTCGGGACCCCCGACGCGCATCTGATCGCTCTCGATGCCCGCTCCGGCGCGCTGCGCTGGAATGTGCCAGTGGCAGACAACGCCGCCGGCTACTCGATCACCGCCGCACCGCTCGCCTTTGGCGATCTGGTGCTGGTGGGGATCAGCGGGGCGGAGGCGGGGATCCGCGGCTTCGTCGATGCCTACGACGCGAATACCGGCGAGCGCCGCTGGCGCTTCTACACCATTCCCGCCGCCGGCGAGCCCGGCGTCGAGAGCTGGGGCGGCGAATCGTACCGGACCGGTGGCGGCTCCACCTGGGTGACCGGCTCCTACGACCCCGCCCTCGGCCTGGTGTACTGGGGCGTGGGGAATCCCGGACCCGACTGGAACGGCGACAGCCGCCCCGGCGACAACCTCTATACCTGTTCGCTGGTCGCGCTGGACGCGAAGACCGGCGCGCTCCGCTGGCACTTCCAGTTCACGCCGCACGACACGCACGATTGGGATGCCACTGAGATCCCGGTGCTGTTCGACGGTCGCTTCAAGGGCCTGCCGCGGAAGTTTGTCGCGATGGCCAACCGCAACGGCTTCTACTATCTGCTCGACCGGGTGACCGGGGAATTCCTTGCGGGAGAGCCGTACATCCGGCAGGAGTGGGCCGAGGGATTGGAGCCGTCGGGCAGGCCGATCATGCGGGCCAACATCGAGCCCACCGCGAAGGGCACGGTGCTCACCCCCAACCTGCACGGCGGCACCAACTGGTACAGCCCCAGTTACAGCCCCAGCGCCGGTCTCTTCTACGTCGCGGCGCGCCAGATGGGCTCCATCTATTTCAAGTACGACGCCAGCTACAAGCCGGGCACCTACTTCATGGGCGGCGGCGAATCCGAATTCGGCGGCGACTCCGCCCAGGGCTCGGTGCGCGCGCTCGAACCCACGACCGGCAAGCTGCGCTGGAGCTTCCCGCTGCACTCACCGCCGTGGGCCGGACTGCTCTCGACCGGCGGTGGGCTGGTCTTTGGGGGCAGCAACGAAGGGGTGTTCTTCGCGCTCAACGCGGCGACCGGGCTGCCGCTCTGGCACTTCCAGATGGGAGCGCAGTTGAACGCCAATCCCATCGCCTTTGCGGTCGAGGGTCGAGAGTACGTCGCGGTGGCGGCGGGTGGGACACTGCAGGTGTTTGGGCTGCCGTAGGCAGTCTCGCTCGTTGTCATCCCGAGCGGAGCGAGGGATCTCTTGAGGCTTGAGCCGTTGCCAATCTGGAGGGATCCCTCGTCGCTTCGCTCCTCGGGATGACAGCATTGGGATGAGCCACGAGATCCCTCCTGGCAGCAGTCCTCGGGATGGCGCAGAAAGACCCCATGCCTGACCGCGCCCCTCACTCCGTCCGCCTCTACCTGATCCCAGCGGCAGCGGCGTTGCTCCTCGGCATCGTCGCCCTGGTGGCCCATCTGCGGCAGCCGTCGCTCCCGGTGCTCCCTGGCAAAGGCTGCGTCGTGACGGCGTTTCCGAGTCCGGACAGCCTCCACCTGCCTGCGCCCTACCTCGAGCTCCACTCCTGCCTCCACATCAGCGAGACGACGCTGGAGCTGTACTTCTATCGGAGTCCGGAGGAGCCTGCCG
>JBDTTN010000474.1:0-2969 GCA_039930625.1 Gemmatimonadota bacterium
TTGTGACCTCGCCCCACCTTCGTCATCTGCGCTCGGGGGAACCCCCGGTGCACGCTCCAAATGCCGCCCTGCTGATCGACTTCGACAACGTCACGCTCGGCATCCGCTCCGATCTCACCAAAGAACTGAAGCACCTGCTCAACAGCGACATCATCAAGGGCAAGGTCGCGGTCTCGCGTGCCTACGCGGACTGGCGGCGCTATCACCAGTACATCGTGCCGCTGTCCGAGTCGTCGATCGACCTCATTTTCGCGCCGGCATTCGGCACCAACAAGAAGAACGCGACGGATATCCGGCTGGCCATCGATGCGATGGAGCTGGTCTTCACCCGTCCGGAGATCGGGACGTTCATCCTGCTCTCCGGCGACAGCGACTTTTCGATGCTGGTCATCAAGCTGAAGGAGTACGGCAAGTACGTCATCGGCGTCGGCATCCGTGAATCGGCCAGCGACCTGCTGATCCAGAACTGTGACGAGTACTTCTCCTACTCGGATCTGGTCGGGCTTACCAAGGAGAGTGAGCCGGCCTCGACCCAGAAGGACCCCTGGCAGCTGGTGGGCGAAGCCGTCGCCCTGATGACCCGCGAGGGTGACGTGATGCGGTCGGACCGTCTGAAGCAGGTCATGCAGCAGATCGACCCGAACTTCGACGAGAAGAATGCCGGCTTCAGCCGCTTCAGCAAGTTCGTTCTCGAGGCGAGCCACAAGGGGCTCATCCGGCTGACCAAGCTCGACAACGGCCAGTACGAGGTAGGCCCCGCGGGCAGCCCTGCCTCGTCACCCAAGTCCGAGCCGGCCCGGGTGGAAGAGCCGGTCGCACGGGAAGGCCGCGAGGGTCGGAGCCGGCGTGGCCGCGGTCGTGGCCGTGGTCGCGGACCGCGGGAGGCGCGCGAGGGGGAGGCGGCCTCGGCGGTTGAAACACCCGCATCCGAGACGCCTGCCGCACCCGCTCGGCATGCGCCGGCCGGGCGTCGGAGCGAGAGCCTCACACTGGCACGCGCCTTCGAGCTCATGCGGAGCGCGCTTGCGGAACTGCCCAGTCCGGCCGGTCACGAGGCGCTCCGGAACCGGATGGCGGCGCTCTTCGGCCGTCAGGACCCGATGCTCGACGCCGAGCGCTTTCCCCGGCTGCTCCGTCAGGCTCACGACGCGGAGATCGCGGATGTGCGCAAGGTCGGAGACGAGGAGTTCGAAGTCGTGGCTCGGGGCGTGGAGCCGGCGGCGCCGCAGCTGAGTCTCGCGATGCCATCGGCGGGCGAACCGGGCAATGGTGCCGGCCCGCTGCCTCCGGGGGCCTCCAGCGATGCCTCGGCGGCTCGCGGCGGCATTCGCTTCCGGCGCGGTTCGCGTCCCGCTGCCGCACCTCCAGCCATTGCGATGGTTGGCGTGGTCAGCCTGGACGAACCAGTCACGGAGGCACCCAAGAAGGCCAAGTCAGCCCGGAAGAAGGCCTCCCAACCGGAGGGCGAAGCCGGGGCGGAGACGGCCCCGAAGAAGAAGGCGGCCTCCCGACCGCGGGCCAAGAAGAAGGTCGAGTGATGCACGGAGGACGACGGGCAGCCACGCTGCCCGTTGGCTTTTTCAGGCAGGACGCCGTGACCGTTGCGCGCGGGCTGCTCGGTGCGCTGCTGGTCTCCGAGGTTCGAGGCAGCCGCACGGCGGGCAGGATCGTCGAGGTGGAGGCCTACCTCGGTGCGGATGACCCGGCCTCCCACGCCTGGAAGCTCCGCCGGCACGCGAGGAACGAGGCGCTCTTCGGCCCTGCGGGGCGCTGGTATGTGTACCGGTCATACGGACTGCACTGGTGCACCAATCTTGTGGCCGGGCCGCTCGGGCACGGGTCCGCCGTCCTGCTGCGCGCGGTTGAACCGCTTGAAGGCATCGCTTCGATGCGGCGACGGCGCGGGGTGGAGGCGGAACGGCTGCTCTGCGCGGGCCCGGGGCGACTCTGTCAGGCAATGGGGATTACTTTGAGTCTCGATGGCCTGGCGATGCATCGATCGGCGGTGCGCGTGGAGCGCGGTGCCCCCTTGTCGGAGGATGCGATTGTGGCGACCCCGCGTATCGGGATCAGCCGCGCAGCGGACTGGCCCCTCCGATTTGTCGAGCGGGGATCGTCGTGGGCTTCGGGTGGCAGGGGGCGGAAATAACACCGGGGCGAGTCTCGACGACTCGCCCCGGTTTGCTGCGGTGTCTGTCGCGGTAAATCAGCTCAACTGCCGCCCTGTCCGTTGACGCCCTCGCGGGCGTTGCCCAGGCTGAACCGGATGCCACCCGTGAAGGTGTGCGTCGGTCCCGTCAGGAGCTTGCCGTCGGACGGGGACGAGGTGATCTGGTACTGCCCGAAGAGCATGAACCGGTCGAGCCGGAACTGGATCCCACCGACAAAGGACGCGAATCCGTATCCGCCCAGTCGGTGTGCCGTGGCCGTGGCGTTCTGCTGTTCTGCGGTGGTGGCGAACGGACCGGCCGGGGTCTCTTTGCGGGTATGGAGGTAGCCGCCACCGAGTCCGACATAGGGTTGGGCCGCCGACTTGAACGGGAAGGCGAGAAGGATCGCCGAGTACTTCCGCAGGTCGGTGAAGGCGACGGCCCGGGAGCCGCCGACGACCGAGGCGTCGGCAAAGGAGCTGCTCTGGTTCTTGCCAAACCCCTGTTCGACCGAGAGCAGAAGACCGGTTCTCTTGGCCGTGACCAGGAGGTGCCCGCCGCCGGTGAAGATCGCACCCTTGGTCTGGGTGGGAGTCTCGAAGATGGTGGCTCCGACCTGGGCCCCCAGGTACCACTTGAACGTCTCGAATCCGGTGGACTGGGCCGAGAGGGAGGTAGCCTGAGCCAGGCAAGCCAGACCGAGCGCCGAGGCGGTGCGGCCGAGCATGCGCATCGCGATGCCTCCAGAGAGTGTGCGTTGAGCTGCTATGGGCTTTTCCAGCTTTTGCTTGGAGCGTTGAGCTACCAAACTACTTGAAG
>JBDTTN010000475.1:0-2968 GCA_039930625.1 Gemmatimonadota bacterium
CGAGCCGGTCCAGATAGCGGGAGCTTGACGGGTTTCCGGACTGGCCACCCGGATAGATCCCCCAGCCCCGTACCTCCGGTCCAAGCTCCACCACCATCCTCCAGCTGGGACCGAAGCTGCCGTTGCCGCTCGATGGATTAAGCGTCGACATGCCGCCCTGCACCGGCACCCCGAGCGCCGAGAGCGCCGGAAGTCGGAGCAGGTGATAGATGTTGGCGTGACGGATCTTCTCCCAGCGCCAGCCACCGGCATCGGGTTCACCATGCTCTCGCACCGTCTCATGCAGCGCGCGGACCAGCGCCTCGGCGAGAATAGCGTCACGATCTTCCATCACTCTCGGAGTTCGCTGATCGTCCCACCATGCGCTGGTCGAATCCCTCAGCAGCTCCAGTACGATCGCCATTCCGGGCGTTGCCGGCCGCGGCAGGCCGGGTCGCCCGAATTCGAGCTCGTCCCAGAGCAGCGGAGTGAGCTGACGGGTGGCCTCCTCGTAGAGGACGGCACGCACATTGTCCCTGGTGTAGCGGCGGTCCCACTCCGCGAGCAGCGTCGCGGCGCGCTGCAGCGAATCGCGCATGGGGAAGCGGCGTGCCGCCGCGAGAAACGCCGGGACCAGCCGGTCGGCGAGGGGGCTCCCCGGATCGGTCTGGAAGCGGCGCATCGCGTCCGGCGTCACCGCGCTGTCCGCGCGGAGCAGCTCATTGATCCGGATTGCGCGCGCCGGCGTGTACCAGTTGGCGCCGAGGTAGCGCGGGTTCGCCCGCGGATCGATCGGCTGCTGATTGGCGGAGGCGAGGTAGCCCTGGGCCGGGTTGATCGCCTGGGGCAGCGCCGCCAGAGACCAGTCACCCACCCAGTCGCTCGCCGAGGTGTCGCCCCGTTGGAGCAGGTCGCCGCGGCCTGAGCCCGGCCGGATCGGGAAGCGGCCGGTGGTGCGGATGGCAATGGTCCCGGCGCGATCGGCGACGAGCATGTTCTGCGCAGGCGCTGCATAACTGGCGATCGAATCGAGCCACCCTGCCGCGGTTCGGGCCCGGGCCGCCTTGGCAAAGGCGGCGAGTTCGTGTCCCGCCTCCAGCACGGTCCAGCGCATGGAGATCCACCGGCCGCTCCGGTCCTTCGAGAGCGGCCCCCGATGGGTGTAGCGCAGCGTGTCCACGGCGATGACCGCTCCCGACGGATCGCGATAGCGCTGCGCTACGATCCGGAGCGCGCGCCAGGCGCCATCGACACGGTAGCGGACAGGCGTGGTGCTGTCGTCCACGACCTCCTCATACTGATCGAGGACGTCCGCCTCGGCGTTGGTGAACGTCCAGGCGACATCGCGAGTGAAGCCGATCGTGATGCCGGGCGCACCGGGAATGGTGACGCCGTAGACGTCGAGCGAGTCGGGCACCACCAGGTGGGCTTCGTACCAGATCGACGGCAGGCTCAGTTCGAGGTGCGGATCGCCGGCAAGGAGCGCGTATCCGTCACGGGTGCGCGCGGGTGCCACGGCCCAGTTGTTACTGCCTAACGCGTCGAGCGAGCGGCCGTCATCGTCCGCAGTGCCCCTGCGCAACTCCGGTTCAGCGTCCCGAGATCCGGTCGGCGTCACCGTGGCGAGCGTGGGCTTCGACGGCGGCGGAAGCCGGACGAAGTCTTCGCGGGGGACGTGCTGGCCGTTGGGCTGAATCGGCTCCTGGATCGGGCTGTTCACGGGGTAGAGCGCATCCGCCGCCGCCGCACCGACGAGCGCGGCAGCGGACTCACGGCGCTCCTCCAAGTCACTCAACGCCAGCGTCCACCCCATCCGGCCCAGCAGATAGAGGCTATTCACCGGAGACCAGCGCGCCGGACGGCGGCCGAGGAGGTGATACTCGAGGGGCACGTCGCGGGGACCGAGCCGATCGATCCACGCATTCACACCGTCGGAGAAGGCCTCCAGCAGGCGACGCTCCCGCGAATCCGCCGCAAGTGAGGCGATGCGCACCTCCGCTGCGTCCGCGAGCCCGAGCCCTCGGCTCTCTCGATCGATCGGAAGCAGCGATCGGCCGGCAAATTCCGTCAGGCGCCCCGCCCCGGCCCGCCACTGAAGTTCAATCTGCAGCAGCCGGTCACGAGCGACGACGTAGCCGAGCGCCCGGATCACATCTGCCTCACTAGCGGCGAAGATGTGGGGGACTGCACGCTGGTCGTAGCGGATCCGGACTGGCCCAAGAAGGCCGGGCACGACAGCGGAGGCCGCGGCGGGCAGGTCGGCCTGCCGGGCCACACTCCACACTCCGTTGGCGGGATCGAGAAAGGGCCCGAGCGCGGGTAGCGAACCGGTGCGACGGACGCTGAGCGCCAGGAGGCCCGCGAGGATCGCCCCGGCCAGAACGTCGCCGAGGCGGCTCGACTTCATGGGTGATAGCGACTCTTGAGGAGCCGGCCCCAGGCCCAGGTCAGGGGATAGACCTTGGTGGCCGGGCCGGCGTCGGAAACGAGGGGGTGCCCCTCGTTGGCCCAGCGGAAGATGCCGCCTTCGAGGTTCGAAACGCGGGTGAAGCCCTCATTCGTCAGCGCGATGACCATCGCGGTCCCCTGCGCCCCGGCCGCGTCGTAGACTACCAGTGGCTGGTCCTTCGAGATGTGATTCAGCGGATGGAGGTCCGGCGCCGTCGGATCGATCTCCACCGAACCGTCGATCCGACTCACCGCAAACTGCTCCGGCGGGCGGGCGTCGATGAGCATCGGCGGCGGCCGGTTGGGATCTGCCATCCAGGCCACGAGCTCCGCGGGCGCCACCTGTCGCACACCCTGGAACTTAAGCCGGAGCGCCTGACGCAGCGCAAAGCTGCCGAGGGGACTGCCATCCCACAGGAGTCCGGCGAGCACAGCGAGGAGGACAAGGAGGGCGAGAATCGTGCGCTTGGTGAAGCGCTTGCGGGGCGGCTTGGCTGGCGGCATGCGGGGAGGATGCGGGAGGTCCCGCAGGTTGTCAACG
>JBDTTN010000476.1:0-2955 GCA_039930625.1 Gemmatimonadota bacterium
TGCGCCGCCACGAACTCCAGCCACTGCACCGCGTCGATCGGACCGAAGATCGGATGCGGTGCCCCGACAGTACGAAGCACCGCCGCGTGCTCGCGCGCCCAGGCAACGAGCGACTCGGTGCTGCTGCTGAACGCGGCGATGAACTCCTCCCGCGTGGCCCAGCGTCCCTTCGGCTTCACCATGTCCGGTGCCTCGAAGGCGCGGCTCCGGTCCGCCATCAGACGGGTGAGGTCGCCGTCGCCGATGCGGCGGCCAGGGTCGTCGGCAGCGAGCGGCATCGTGAGGAGCTTCGTCGTGAAGAGCCGCCCTATGCCGTGCAGCACGACCGCGGTGTGCTCCGCCGTCTCTTTGATCGACCAGGCCTCAGGTGACGGTCGATAGTTCCACTGCGCAGCGGAGAGGCCGTCGAGCGTCGCGATGAAGTCCCGAGTGGAGGCGGTGAGCGCATCGACCTGCGCGTGCACTTCGACCGGGGCGACGAATCGTTCGTGGGTTTCGGGTTTCAGCATAGAAGGGGATGAGAAGTGAGAGCCATTGCCTGGGTGATGGAACTCTGCATCGCGGAAAGCGATGGAGACCTGCCCCCGCTGCCGCCCTACAACCCCAGCCGAAGGCTCAACGCCGCCGTATAGTACCGGAAGGCGCCCGTCGTGCTGCTCACTGCACTGGTCGAGAATCCGCCTGACAAAGCTACCTCGTTGATCGTCGCCCAGCGCCGAGCCACCCGGGCCTCGGCGTGCCACTCCGACTGGGCCCGGCCGTTCTTTCCCACCTGCTGCGCGCCGAGTCCGCCGGAGAGCTTCGCCTCCCAGCGCTGCACACCGTAGGTATACGAGCCCCGTGCCTCCCCGGTGAGAAACCGGTCCGGCGAGAAATACCCGGTGCCCTTCTGGTCGTAACCCAGCACTCGACCGTAGAGCCCCACCGTGAAGCGCTGCGCCAGCCGCTGAGTGAGTGCCACCACTGCCGACCTTCGCTTGTTGTCGTCCGAGATGAACCCGATGCTGGCGCCGACTCCAAGCGAGAGCGTCGGCGTCAGCTCGGCGTCCGCATCCGCGGAGACCTCGTCGATGTCGATCCGGTTCCCCACCAGGAACGCCGTCTCGTCGAAGCTGTAGTGCGCATAGCCAAGCCCGAAGCCCGCGCCGGGGCTCACCCGGTAGCTCATGCTCGCCCGCCAGGTGCCGAGGCTGCGATCGGTGCCGAAGTCGTTGCGCAGCTTCCGCGCGCCCACCGCGCCAGTCAGGCTGAGGTTGCCGGTGCCGTAGGTCGCGCCGATTTCACCCGAGAGCCGAGTCCCGCTCTGCACCGGATCGCTGAGCTCCATGACCCCGGCACTTGCAAAGGCGCGAAGCCCCGCCGCCGCCATGAACGACACCGTCGCGTTCTGCCACCAGGCGTTGTTCTTGTCTGAGTCGTGCCCGAAACCGAGCGCCACCTCCAGCCTCGGCCGCCGGAGTGCGCGGATCTGCGCCCGGGTGTCGCGCGCAGCCCGATCGTTCGGCGCCACCGCGAGCGCGAGTGTGGCATAGTGCTCCGCCTCGTCCGCCCGGCCCTGCCACTGCTTGAGCTGCGCCAGCGCCACGAGCGTCTCGGCATCGTCCGGGTGAGTCTCCAGAATCGCCCGGAACTCCCGATCGGCGTCCTGGTAGCGGCCCGACCAGGCCCGCGCCTGTGCCCGCCCGAATCGCGCATCACGATTGTCAGGCTGCTCGGCGATCAGCGAATCGAAGTGGACGATCGAGGCGCGGTAGTCGCCCTTCCACGCGTACATCTTCGCCTGATAGAGCCGCACATCGGGCTCCGCCGGCTCCACCTCCCGCGCATCGCGGAGCAGGGCCAGCGCCGAGTCCACCTTGCTGTCCCAGGAGGCGAGGATGGCGAGGCGATAGAGCGCGCGAACATTGCCGGGGTTGTCATGCAGAGATTGCTCGTAGGCGACCTTCGCTCCCGCGAAGCTCCCGGCCACCCAGAGTGAGTCGCCGAGCGGGGTTTGAGCGGCGAGCGGCGCGATGCTGAGCGAGGTGATCAGGACTGCTACAGCCGCTGTCATCCCGAGCGCAGCGAGGGATCTCTTTCGGCATGCACAGAAAGGGATCCCTCGGTCGCTGTGCTCCCTCGGGATGACAACGAAGGCCGCACTCCGGATGACAGCACCGTCGCATGCAAGCATCATCATCTCGCCCACACCGCCTTCAGGGAGTCATACACCGGCTTCAGGTGCTGATGATAGCGGGGAGTGCTCCACGTCGGCCACTGCCAGGAGTGAAAGTCGCCGACATGCCACCGTCCATCCTTGCCTGGATCGGGCAGCGCTGCGATGACGGTCGAGTCCGTGCCGAACACCGCAAGCCCCACGCGGAAACCGTCGGAGCGCACCGTGCCGATCTCATCCCCCTCCTTCTCCTCGTAGATCAGCGTACCAGTGGAAGGATCGCTCACATTGAGCAGGTTCCACGGCAGCCGCAGCTCCAGCAGGCCGCCCGCTGCATCCCAATACCAGTCGGAGAGGGTCGACGCCCTCAGCGTCCCGAACCGGAGTCGCCCCCGATTGACGCCCTGCGCGGGAATGAATCGGCCGTCACGGGTGAAGCGTGAACGATTGGTGATCACGAACATCGAATCGAATCGCCCGTCATCCGACGCTACAGTGGTGATCGGCCGCCGCGAGAAGCGGCCGTAGTCGTCGCCATCGACGATCGCCTCAGCCCCGACGTAGGGGCTGTAATCCGGAGTCACGCGCAGTTCGGCATCCGTACTGTCCCTGAAGACGGCGAGGAACTCGAATCCGACATCGCCGCGCAACACGCCGCCTGGCAGACTGCGCTGTCCCAGGTCGGCCCGATAGGTGTCCAGCGCGATCACCACTCGGCGTTCGCCCCACGGGAACGCCTTGCCGACCAGGGCAGGGAATTCCGCCGCGAGATAGAGATACGACTCGTCGCTTCCGGCCCG
>JBDTTN010000477.1:0-2946 GCA_039930625.1 Gemmatimonadota bacterium
AATGCGGTGCGCGAGGTGTTCGACCTGACGCCCGGCGGGATCATCAAGGCGCTCGATCTCCGCAAGCCAATCTATTCACCGACCGCCGCCTACGGGCACTTCGGCCGGAAGCCCTACACCAAGGGCGGCCTGCAGTTCTTCCCCTGGGAGCAGACCGACCGGGTGGACGCGCTGCTCGACGCGGTGGGATGATCGAAGTCACGGTCGCTCAGCTCGGCCTCGACCGGACCACCAACTCCCCGGTGGTGATCCTCCGGGAAAAGGACGGGACGCGGGTCCTCCCGATCTGGATCGGACCCGCCGAAGCCAGCGCCATCGCCATGGAAATGCAGGGCCTCAGGCCCCCGCGCCCGATGACCCACGACCTGCTCAAGTCGGTGATCATCGGACTCGGTGCCGACGTGAAGCAGATCCGGATCAGCGCGCTGAAGGAGAAGACCTACTTCGCCGAGGTCTGGCTGGCGCGCGAAGATCACGTCTTCCAGCTCGACGCCCGGCCGTCGGACAGCATCGCCCTCGCACTGCGGGTCCAGGCACCGATCTATACCGAGGACGGCCTCCTGGAGGACAGTCCCGAAGGGATCTCGCTGCCGCCGGAGGATCAGTCTGCGGAAGCCGAAAAGCTCCGCGCGTGGCTGGAGAAGATGAATCCGGAGGATTTCGGAAAGTTCCAGCCCTGATGCGCCCCTCCCCATGAGCAGGCTGCCTGGTCTCGTCTGCGCGATGCTGCTCACAGGCGTCGCTTCGCTATCCGCCCAGACCTCCGTCATCGCCGCCGGCCGAGTGCTGCTACCGCATGGCGCGGATACCATCGGCGTCGCCGGCGCGCGGGTCGTCCTGCACCGCGTGGGGCGCCAGGCGCAGGGCCCCATCGATTCCACCATCGCCAGCCCGCGCGGAGAGTTTCGCTTCAGCTACCGGCCCGACACCTCGGCCGTGTATCTGCTCAGCTCGGGCTACGCCGGTATCGAATACTTCTCGACGCCGCTGCATACCGATCCCGAGCTGCCTGACACCGGCCTCGTGCTCTTCGTCTCCGACACCTCCAGCACCGAGGCGATCCACGTCGCGTCGCGCCACCTGGTCATCAGCAAGCCGGCGAAGGATGGCACCCGCGCCGCGCTGGAGATCGTGGTGCTGGAGAACGACGGAACCCGGACCCGGGTGGCGCCGGACTCGCTGACGGCCTCCTGGGGAGCGCGGCTCCCGACCGGTGTCGTCGGCTTCCAGGTGGGGCAGGGCGACATCGGCCCCGACGGACTGCTCGTGCGGCACGACAGCGTGGTACTGATCTCACCGGTCGCACCGGGGCAGAAGCAGCTGCTCTACACTTATTCGATCCCCGCATCTCCGGGCCGGATCCGCCTGCCCGTGGGCGACTCGATCGCGGTTGCGAACATCCTGCTCGAGGAATTCGACCGCCACGTGACGGGCGGCGGCATCGTCCGGGCGGACAGTCAGGCGATCGAGGGCCGCAGCTTTCGGCAGTGGGCCGGTCCCGTCCCCGCCGGTTCCATCATCGAGATCGACTTCCCCGGAGACTCCACCGGCTGGATCCTGCAAGTGCTGGTTGGTGCGGTGGCGCTGACGCTCGCGTCTGTCGGTGTCGTCGCGCTCCGCCGCCGTCCCGCTCCGCGGGGCTCGACGCCGCAGAGCACGGTGCTGGATCAACTGGCCCGCCTCGATGCCCGCTATGCCGGTTGCGAGGCACAACTCCCTCCCGAAGAGTGGCAGGCATATCACGCGGAACGCGCCCGGCTCAAGGCCGAGCTGTCGGCGCAGCTTGCGGCGAAGAGCACGTCCTCTTAGGTTAGCGCGTCGTCTACAATCCAAACGCGAGACGGGATGCTCGGAAGCCGGTGTAATACCGGCGCGGCCCCGCCACTGTAACGGGCAGTTCAGATTTCGCTCACACGCCACTGGGAAACCGGGAAGGCGAGCGGAACGCCCGAAGCCAGGAGACCTCTCGTCTCGCGCCACCACGAACACCCTCGGGGGAGGGCTCGGTGGCGACTCCAGCCAGTCTGTCCCGGCTTCTGTCCGCCTGTCTCCGCTGCCCCTGGGACAGGCGATTCCTTTTCGCCATCCCATGCGCGCTGCTCATCGCCTGCCGGTCCGGTGCCGTCGCACCGCACGGGCCGACGCTGATCGATGATGCCGGTGACACGGTTCGGCTCGCCGCCGCCGCCACCCGCATCGTGTCGCTGAGCCCGGCCACCACCGAGCTCCTCTTCGCACTCGGTGCGGGGGATCTTCTCGTCGGGCGGACCCGGTGGTGCGACTATCCCGCCGCAGCGCTCGCTGTGCCGAGCGTGGGCGACGGCCTCCCGCCGAACATCGAAGCGGTCCTCGCCCAGCACCCCGATTTCGTCCTGCTCTACAAGTCGCCGCAGAACCTCGAGGCCCTGTCACAGTTGCGCTCGGCCGGTATCGCGGCGGCGCAACTCACGATGGATCACCTCGGCGACGTCTCGCGACTGGCGCGCCTGCTCGCACCGGTGCTGGGACGCGCGGCCGCCGCCGATTCGCTCGCCTCGGCGTTCGACAGTGCCATCGCCTCCGCCGCACGTGATACGCTCGCTATCGCCGCCGGCTCCCGCCCGACAGTGCTGCTCCTCGCCTGGGATCAGCCGCCCATCGCCATCGGGAAGGGCAGCTTCCAGAGCGAGATTCTCTCTCTCGCCGGCGGACGCAACCTGTTCGAGGATCTGCCCTCGCCCTCCGCACCGGTCAGCATCGAGGCCATCGCCTCACGCAATCCCGACCTGATCCTGCTCAGCGATACCGGAGTCCCGCGCTTTGCTTCTCGACCGGAGTGGCAGCCGATCGATGCCGTCCGTGGGCGGCGCTTCATCCACCTGGCCTCCGCCGCATTCGGCCGGCCGAGTCCGCGGGCGCCCGAGATCATCGCGGAGTTGCGCGCGATCCTGGCGGCGAGGCCGCGGT
>JBDTTN010000478.1:0-2934 GCA_039930625.1 Gemmatimonadota bacterium
GGCCGGATCCGCTTCCGCAAGGATGGGGAGGAGCATGGCTGGGCTCCGCCGGTGGTGCTGTCGCTGCAGAAGGCGATCGGCGGCGGGAGGGAGAAGAAAGTCCCGGAGGGGGAGCGCATTGAGGAACTGACGGGATACGCAAAGTTCAAGGAGTACGTCGCCAAGGTCGAGGAACGGTGGCCCTCCAATCCGCGCGACCTGCTCGGCTTCCGCGCGGGAACTCCCGTCCCGATCGACGAGGTGGAATCGGTCGACTCGATTGTGACGCGCTTTGTGTCGTCCGCGATGTCGCTGGGCGCGCTCTCGCCCGAAGCCCACGCGACGATCTCCATCGCGATGAACCGGATTGGTGCGCGCTCCAATTCCGGCGAGGGCGGCGAGGACCCGTTCAACTACACTCCGCTGCCCAACGGCGACCGGGTGGATAACCGGGTGAAGCAGGTGGCCTCGGGTCGCTTCGGAGTCACCACCGAATACCTGGTGCGCGCCGAGGAGCTGGAGATCAAGGTCGTCCAGGGCGCGAAGCCGGGCGAAGGCGGTCAGCTGCCCGGTCACAAGGTCACGGAGCTGATCGCGCGGCTGCGGCATTCGGTGGTCGGGATTCCGCTGATCTCGCCGCCGCCACACCATGACATCTATTCGATCGAAGACCTGGCGCAGCTGATCCTCGATCTCAAGACGGTGAATCCCCGCGCGAGGGTGGGAGTGAAGCTTGTGGCTGAGACCGGGGTGGGCACGGTCGCGTCCGGGGTCGCCAAGGCCTACGCGGACTATGTGCTGATCGCCGGCCATAGCGGGGGCACGGGCGCCTCACCCCTCTCCTCGATAAAGCACGCCGGCAGCCCGTGGGAACTGGGACTCGCCGAGGCGCAGGCGAGTCTGGTCGGCAATGGGCTGCGGCACCGGATCGAGGTGCGAACCGACGGCGGCTTCAAGAGCGGCCGCGACGTCGTGATCGCCGCCCTGCTGGGGGCCGAGTCGTACGGATTCGGCACGGCGCCGCTGGTCGCCATCGGATGCGCGATGGCCCGCCAGTGCCATCTCAATACCTGTCCCACCGGAGTGGCGACGCAGCGGCCCGATCTGCGGGCGAAGTTCAAGGGCACCCCGGATCAGGTCGTCACCTTCTTCAGCTTCGTGGCGGAACAGGTGCGGGAGATCCTGGCGGGACTCGGAGCGAGGTCGCTGGACGAGATCATCGGACGGGCCGACCTGCTGGAGCGGATCGAACGGCCGGACCTCCCCCGGGCCCAGATGCTGGACCTCTCCGCGCTGATGACTCCGGCAATCCCGGGATCGGGGACGTCGTGCAAGCGGACCATTGAGCGCAATGACCGGCCGGGGGTGATCTATCTCGACGACGAGATCCTGGCGGAGTGCCGCGGCCACATCGAACAGGGCCTGCTCTTCTCCGGCTTCTACGACATTCGCAACCATCACCTCGCGGTCGGCGCGCGGGTGGCAGGCGCCGTCGCCACCAAGCATGGCGACCGGGGCCTGCCTTCCGGCCACCTGCACCTCCGCTTCCGTGGCAGTGCGGGCCAGAGCTTCGGCGCGTTCGCCACGCACGGCATGCATCTCGACCTCGAGGGCGAGGCGAACGACTATGTAGGCAAGGGTCTCTCCGGCGGTGAGCTGAGCATCCGGCCATTCCGTCAGGCAGCCTACGTCAATGAGACCCACGAGAATACCATCCTCGGCAACACCTGCCTGTATGGGGCGACGGCCGGGCGGCTCTTCGCCGCGGGACAGGCAGCCAGCCGCTTCGCGGTGCGGAACTCCGGCGCGACCGCCGTCATCGAAGGCGCCGGCAATCACTGCTGCGAGTACATGACTGGAGGGATGGTCGTGGTCCTCGGCCCGGTAGGCCGGAACTTCGGAGCCGGGATGTCCAACGGCGTCGCCTATGTGCTGGACGAGAGCGGTGAGTTCACCAGTCGAGTGAACATGGACATGGTGCGGGTGGATCGCTGCAATGAGGAGGACGACCAGCAACTGCTGCTGCTGATTCACGAGCACCAGGAACGCACCGGAAGCGCCCGGGCCAGGCAGCTCATTGCGCAATGGGAAGAATTCCGGCTGCTGTTCAAGAAGGTCATTCCGAACACCACGCCGACGGCGCCCAGGGCAGTGGTGCAACCCACCGAACCGGCTCCCGAGCCCGCCCCGGAACCGGCTGGCGCACGCACCTGACAACTTGCTGCGGCTGCGAAATCCGAGGGACGGGTCGGGTGACCCGTCCCTCGGTTCGTCTTACCGGTGGTGAGCCAGCAGCCAGGTGTAGATGTCGTTGCCCGCGCTGCCATCGTAGGTCCGGGTCCAGACCTCGTGCCCTGCCCCCGGGTACACAGTCAGGCGGGCCGGCTCGGCCGGCGGCGGTTGGCAGGCGTTGAGCGCATCGACCAGGCCCTGCTCGGCCTCCAGCTTCTCGTCCTTGTCCCGCTCGCCATGGAAGGCCCACACCGCGACATCCCTCATAGCGCAGATCTCCTCGGCATTTCCCTTCGCGGCGATGGGCACGATTGCGGCCACGACCTGGGGTCGAGCCATCGCGTAGCTCCACGCGGCATCACCGCCGGTGCTCAGCCCAGAGAGGTAGATGCGGCTCGCGTCGATCCGGAAACGTGCCGTCACCTCCGCGATCAGTTCGTCGATGAGTGCCACAGGCCAGCGCTTCTGGGTGGCGGGGAGCTGCGGCGAGATCACGAGAAGCGGCAGGTCCCTCCCGCGCTGCACCAGCCTGGGCAGTCCCCACTTCAGCACCTTCGGCAGTTCCGATCCTCCGTTGCCCCGCTCCCCAATGCCGTGCAGCGAAATCAGGACCGGGAAACTGTCCCCTGACCGCTCCTCGTAGTCCGCGGGCAGATAGGCGTAGTACCCGACCGTCGTCCCCAGTGAGGCACTGGGAAATTGATGCGGCAGCTGACGTGGCGC
>JBDTTN010000479.1:0-2911 GCA_039930625.1 Gemmatimonadota bacterium
GGCGCGAAGCTGATGATCGAGGAAGGGGCGCTGCAGCACCCAAAGCCCGACCTGATCCTGGGCTTTCACACCAACGGCGCTCCCCCCGACGCGGAGGGGAATGACGAGGCGCTGGGGAATATTTCGTACACTCCCGGACCGGCGATGGCCTCGGCCGCCAAGTGGACGGCGCATATCGTCGGACGCCCGGCGCACGGCTCCACCCCGCAACTGAGCATCGATGCGATCGTGACGGCCTCGCAGGTGGTGCTCGGGTTGCAGACCATCCACTCACGCAACGTCTCTCCCTTCGATCCGACGGTGCTGACGGTCGGAATCCTCCGCGCCGGCGAGCGCAACAACATCATCGCCGGCGACGCCTATCTGGAGGGAACCATCCGCACCTTCAGCGACAGCCTCATGAATTTCTATGAGCGGCGGATGCGGGAGGTGTTCGACGGCATCACCAAGGCCGCGGGTGCCAGCTACACCATCGACTTCAGCGAGCCCTACCCGGTGACCGTCAACGACAGCGTCCTGGCCACCCGCTTCCGCCCGATCCTCGAGCGGGTCGTCGGGAGTGATCACATCCGGCAGGCGCTGCCGCACACCGGTGCCGAGGACTTCTCGTACTATGCGCGCGAGGTACCGGGGTTCTTCTTTTTCGTCGGAGTCGTGCCCAAGGGTAAGGTCTCGGGCGGCCATCACACTCCGACCTTCTACGCCGACGACCAGGCCATCCCGGTCGCGATGCGCGCGATGACGGCGCTGGTCGTCAATGCGCTGGGAATGCCGGGGAAGTAACCGTCTGCTCCCGAACGGGTCGCCGGAGCGGCGACCCGCACGATACCTTGACCCGTCCTGCTCGCGGTTCGATCTTCCCCGGCGCCCAACCTCAATCTATCGCATGACGTCCCCCGACACTCCCGCATCCAGCGCGCCGCTCGCCGCCGGCCTCAATCGGTGGCAGCTGCTCGAGCTCTACTATTGGATGCGGCTGACCCGCTCCCTCGAGGAGCGGCTGGTGCTGCTGCACCGACAGGGGAAGGTCGTCGGCGGGCTGTTCCGATCCCTGGGCCAGGAGGCCGATGCCGTCGGCAGTGCCTACGCCCTCGAGCCCGGGGACATCCTCTCCCCGCTGATCCGCAACCTCGGCTCGATGCTGGTGAAGGGCGCCACGCCACTCGAGGTGCTGCGCCAGTACATGGCCAAGGCGCAGAGTCCCACCGCCGGCCGCGAACTCAACATTCACTTCAACGATCTTGAGCGCGGTTTCCTCGGCCAGGTCTCGCCCCTCGGCGCGATGGTGCCGGTGATGGCCGGTATCGCGCTGCATTTCAAGCTGACGAAGCAGCCACGCGTGGGGCTGGTCTACGTGGGCGACGGCGCGATGAGCACCGGTGCTTTCCACGAGGGGATCAACTTCGCCGCGGTGCAGCGGCTGCCGCTGGTCGTCGTCTGCGAGAATAACGGCTACGCCTACAGCACTCCTGCTCGGCTGCAGACCGCGGCGGCGCACCTGACGGACAAGGCCATCGGCTATGGCATCCCCGGCCTCCGCGCCGATGGCAACGATGTCATCGCCACCTACGAGACCACCCGCGTCGCGGTGGATCGGGCCCGCGCCGGCGGCGGCCCAACGCTGGTCGAGCTGGTGACCTATCGGCGAAAGGGACACGCGGAGCATGACGACCAGCGCTACGTGCCGGCGGGAGAGATCGAGGCGTGGGGGAGGAATGATCCAATCGACCGCTATCGCGCCCGCCTGACCGAAACCGGCTGGGCCTGCGGGCCCGACCTCACGTTGACCGATGAGCGGGTCGCCGCGGAACTCGATGAGGCGCTTGCCCGTTGCATCGATGAGCCGTTCCCCGACAGCTCCACTGCCCTGACCGGCGTCTACGCCGACCCTCTCGCTGCCCCGGCGGAATGGTATCGGTCGCTCACTCCGCGGCCGCCCCATGACTGAGGTCACCTACCTCGAGGCGATACGCCAGGGGATCTGGGAGGAGATGGAACGGGACCCCGCGGTCTTCCTGATCGGTGAGGATATCGGCACGCTCGGCGGTCCGTTCCGGGTGACCGAGGGGATGCAGGCGAAGTTCGGTGCCGAGCGGGTGATCGACACTCCGGTCAGCGAGCAGGCAATCATCGGGGCGGCCGCCGGCGCGGCGCACATGGGCCACCGTCCCGTGTGCGAAATGCAGTTCATCGATTTCATCGCCTGCGCATACGACATGCTGACCAACTACGTTGCCACGGCCCGGTACCGCGCGGGGCTGCGCACGCCGATAGTCGTACGGGGGCCGAGCGGGGGCTACGTCCGGGGCGGGCCATTCCACAGCCAGAATCCCGAGGCCGCCTTCCTTCATACACCGGGGCTCAAGATCGTCTGTCCGGCGACCGCCCGGGATGCGAAGGGGCTCATCAAGGCCGCCATCCGGGACGAGGATCCGGTGCTCTTCTTCGAGCACAAGTATCTTTATCGCCGGATCAAGGAGGAGCTCCCGGAGGGGGAGGAAGTACTGACCCCAATCGGAGTGGCCCGGGTGGCGCGGGAGGGTAGCACGCTGACCATTGTGACCTGGTCGGCCATGGTCTGGAAGGCGCTGGAAGCGGCGGAGCAATTGGAGCGGGAGGACGGCATCCAGGTGGAGGTGCTCGACCTCCGCACTCTGCTCCCGATGGACGAGGCGGCAATCATCGCTTCGGTGAAGAAGACCAGCCGCGTCCTGGTGGCCCACGAGGACACCCGAACGGGCGGAGTCGCGGGCGAGATCATCGCCCGGATCAACGAGCACTGCTTCGAGTGGCTGGACGCACCGGCCCGCCGGGTCTGCGCGCACGATGTGCCGCTGCCGTACGCGCCGCCGCTGGAGGATTTTGTCCTGCCGCAGACGGATGATCTCGTGGCGGCTGCGCGGTGGCTGGC
>JBDTTN010000480.1:0-2908 GCA_039930625.1 Gemmatimonadota bacterium
CGCGGGAGGTGGCCGCGGAAGACTGGGGCCTGGTGGCGCCCATGCTCGCCCTCGCCGCCGGGTGCGTCACCGTCGGCCTGTTCCCGCGCCTTGTGGTCCAGCCCGCACTGGTCGCGTCAGGCACGATCATGGACGTGGCCGGGCTGGATCCTGCGGCGGGCGCCGGAGAACTGCTCCGGGCGGCGGGGTGGATGAGCAGCGCTTGGCTGCTGCTGGTCGGGTGCTGGACGGTGTTCTGGTACCTGCGATTCCGCGCGGCGCGTGCACACGCCGCGAAGCATGCCATGACCTGGGGCTGTGGGTATGCCTCACCCACCGCGCGGATGCAATACACCGCGGGCTCGTTGCTCGCGCCCATCATGCTGGCCTATGGCCGTATCGCGGCGCCCGACATCGAGCGGGGTGCGGCTGAATTCCGGACCCGTTCCCGCGACCGGGTGCTCGATGGGGTCGTCCTCCCGCTGTGGCGGCGCACCAAGCACCTCGCCCGCAGCTTCCGTCCGCTACAGCAGGCGCCGGTGACGCGATACCTGCAGTACATCGTGGTGACCGTTGTCCTCCTCCTCGGCGTACTGTTCGCCGCGATTGTGAGGCGGCCATGACCATGATCCTGCTGGCAGTCGCCTGCGTGTTGGCTGGCGGCGCGAGCACGTTGCTGTTTCGCCGGTCACCGCGGCTGGCGGACCGGGCATATGCCGTCCTGCTCCTCGCCGGTGCTGCGATCGGGCTGAGTGTCGCGGTGACCGTGCTCCGCGGCGGCGCCCCGTCCAGTGTGACCCTTCCGGGGTCACTTCCGGGAGGACCATGGGTGTTCGGGCTCGACCCGCTTTCGGCCTGGTTCATCCTTCCGGTGCTCGGCGTCGGTGTCGCCGCCGGAATCTTCGGGCTCGAGTATCTCGCAGCCGAGCGTGGCCATCGCCCTGTCGCCACGGCGCACGCGCTGTATGCCTTGCTGCTCGCGGCCCTCACCGGAGTTGTCACCGCCCAGGCCATGGTCCCGTTCCTCGCGGCCTGGGAAGTGATGGCGCTGTGTGCCTACCTGCTGATCATGTTCGAGCAGGATCGGTCCGAGGTGCGCCGGGCCGGGCTGATCTACATCGTGCTCACCCATCTCAGCACGCTCGCCCTGATCGGGATGTTCGCCGCGCTCGGAGCGAACGCAACCGGTCGGACCTTCACCGAGCTTGGTGTGGCCAATCAGGCGCCGGGAACCGCGCGGACGCTCGCGCTGGTGTTTGCCCTGGTCGGATTCGGACTGAAGGCCGGTGCCGTCCCGCTGCACTTCTGGCTTCCCGGTGCGCACGCCTCCGCCCCCTCCCACGTCTCGGCGGTGCTGTCAGGCGTGATGCTGAAGATGGGAATCTATGGGCTGCTGCGGGTGCTGCTGCTGCTGGGCTCGCCTCCGACGTGGTTTGGCTGGACCCTCCTCGGTCTTGGGATGTTGTCGGGCGTCTTGGGCGTCCTCTGGGCTCTCGCGCAGCATGAACTCAAGCGGCTGCTCGCCTACCACAGTGTCGAGAACATCGGGATCATCCTCATGGGCATGGGCGTGGGCGCGCTGGGCGTGGCCTACCGGCAGCCCGCGGTGGCGGTGCTGGGGTTCACCGGGGCGCTCCTGCACAGCCTGAATCATGCGCTGTTCAAGGGCCTGCTGTTTCTCGGGGCGGGGGCGGTGCTGCGCGCCACCGGGACGCAGGTGATCGACGAGTTAGGCGGGCTGGGGCGGGCGCTGCCGTGGACAGCGGTCTGCTTCGGGGTAGGGTCCATAGCGATCGTGGGGCTGCCGCCGCTCAACGGGTTCGTCAGCGAGTGGGTGGTGTTCCGGGGGCTGCTGGCCGCCGGCACGTCCCGGGAGGCGCTCCGCTTCGCGATCATCGGAGTGGCGGGGCTGGGTCTCATCGGGGCACTCGCGCTGGCCTGCTTCACCAAGCTGGATGCCACGCTGTTTCTCGGGCAGCGCCGAACCTCCCGGCCCGGACGACAGGCACCGGCGGATCCCGGGATCCGGATGCTTGCTCCCATGACGGCCCTGGCTGGCCTGTGTCTCGGTATCGGCCTGCTGCCCGGTCTGGTGCTCCTGCCGGCCCGACTCGCCGCGGGTGGCCTGGTGCCTGATGCGGGCGGCCTGATCGCCGACGCGGGATGGAGTGCGGATGCGGCACGGGTCACGCTGCTCGGACTCGGGCTCATTCTCCTCCTCGTCGCGACGCTGGGGATCCGCCGACGGCTCGCGCACCCCGCGGGCGCCCGGCTCGCGCCCACGTGGGCCTGTGCGGCGCCGTGGGCTACTCCTCGCATGCAGTACTCCGCCTCCTCCTACGCTGCGCCGCTCCTTGTCGCCTTCGGCCCGGTCGCGGGTGTGCGAGAGCATCGCGACACCGATGCCTACCGCACCCATGCCGTCGATCTGGTTCAGGACGCCGCCGTCCTGCCGCTATGGCGCGAGCTGAGTCGGGTGAGCGTCCGGCTTCGTGCGGTCCATGGTGGCCGGCTCCGCTGGTATCTGCTGTGGGTCGTCTTCACTCTGCTCGCGCTGCTCTACTACCTGCCTAACGCGGAGCGTCTTCCGTGACACTCGGACCCCTCCTCGCCCTGTTCCTCCTGCTCGCGGTTGCGCCTGCGCTGCCCGGCCTCGCCACCCGGACTCGCGCGCTGCTCACGGGTCGCCGAGGCGCCCCGGTGCTGCAGCTCTACCGCGACCTCGCGAAGCTGCTTCGGAAGAACGTCGTATACAGCCGGACGACCACTGTGGTCTTCCGCATCGGACCCGTTCTCGCCATGGCGACGGCCGTGGTCGCCGGGACGCTGCTGCCGCTCGACGGGCACGCTGCGCTCCTCAGCTTCAGCGGTGACCTCGTCGCCTTCACCGGGCTGCTCGGGCTGGGGCGCTTCGCGCTGGTGCTGGCCG
>JBDTTN010000481.1:0-2881 GCA_039930625.1 Gemmatimonadota bacterium
CCCAGCGCGCCGGCAATGCGCGCGCGCACGAAGGGCGCGGGGTCGGAGAGCAGGTGCTCGAGGAGATAGGTCACCGCGCGGCGGTCGCCCAGCTTGCCGAGAGCGCCGGCGGACTTGGCGCGCACCTCATCGTCCAGATCCTTGAGCGTGAGCACCAGCACCGGGAAGGCGCGTTCGACCTTGAGTTCACCAAGGATGTTGGCCGCCCAGGCGCGGGCGGGATGCCGGGTGGTCTCCTGCAGGAACTTGAGCATCGGTTCCACCACGGCGTCGCCGTGGCGCACCAGGATGTCCGCGACCCGGGGCGCGAGCCAGTTCTCGGCCTGCTTGAGCGCCTCGACCAGCGGCTCGACAGCGCGCGGATCGCCGATCCGCGCGAGCGCCCGCAGCGAGATCTCGCGGACGTCGGCGTCCTCGGAGCGAGTGTTCTGGATGGTCTCGATCAGCGCGGGAACCGCCTTGGCGTTGCCGACCCGGCCCAGCAATTCGGCGGCGAAGGCGCGCTCACGCCAGCGCTTGGCGGTGCGCAGCCGGCCGACGTACTTGTCGACCAGCCCGAGCCGATCGTATGCATCGATGAGCCAGCTGGGCCGCTCGGTGAGGCCGCGTGCCTGCTCCTCGAGCAGGGCCTCGAGGGCCTCGAAGTCTCGCAGGGTGCGGAGATTGTGGAGCTCCGGCTCCAGCAGCGCCTGATCCCGCTTGGCCATCCCGGCGACGACGTCGCGATACAGACCCTTGCGGTGGGCGAGGCGGCGTTCCACCCGTGCCAGCCACGCGGCATAGACCAGCCAGACGACCACGGCCAGTATGCCGAGACCCACCACCACGGCGGCAAAGACGAGGATGATCTGGAGCAGGCTCACGCGCGCTCCGTCAGGCGGTTGAGGAGGTCCACGAGATCCCGGATGTCGATCGGCTTCGCCAGAAAGGCGTCCGCGCCGACCTCCTTGGCCCAGAACTCATCGGCGGGCTGATCCTTCGTGGTCGCGATGATGACCGGAATACCGCTGGTTGCGGGATCGGCCTTGAGGCGGCGGCAGGTCTGATAACCATTGAGTCTCGGCATCATGATGTCGAGCACGATCGCGTCCGGCCGGTGCTCCGCGGCGGCGAGCAGGCCGACCTCGCCATCGGCCGCCGCCATGACCCGCCAGCCGCTGCCGACGAGCATGCGCTCGAGGAAGCGGCGCTGATCGGGATCATCCTCGATGACGAGGACCAGGCCGCTCATGCGCGCCGCATCACTCTTAAGAGCGACTCTTCCACATCACAAAAACGGCCGAAGGCCGCAGTGAGGGCGGCCTTCATGGCGAGGGGACCGGCGGCGGGGCTGCGATCAGGTTCTGGCATCGTCCAGAAAAACCAGGGCCTGGCGCCGCCGCACTGCCGCTTCGAGGGCGCGGTAGACGTCGGGGTCGAGCACCGACCCGGCTAGGTCCCGCATCCGCTCGACCGCGACATCGGGGGGCATCTTTTCCTGATAGGGTCGTGCCGTCGTCAGCGCATCGAAGATCTCGGCTGCACCCAGCACCCGGGCCCCGACGGGAATCGCTTCGCCGCGGATCTGGTCGGGGTAGCCCTGGCCATCCCAGCGCTCGTGGTGGCTGCGCACGAAGCCGATGATTTCGCCGAGGTGGGTGAGCGGCGCGAGAATCTGGGAACCGATGACGACGTGCTGCTTCACCTGTTCGTACTCGTCGGTCGTGAGCGGGCCCTGCTTGCCGAGGATCTCCTCGCGAATGCCAATCTTGCCGATATCGTGCAGACGGCCCGCCATGCGGACCTGTTCCACCTGTTCGTCCGGCTGGCCCAGCTCGGAAGCGATCATGGCGGCGAGGTCGGCGACCCGTGCCGAGTGTCCGCGGATGAAGGGGTCCTTCGCTTCGAGGGCGTTGACCAGGGCTTCCAGCGTCGCCACGGAGAGCCGCTCCAGCTTGGCGCGTTCGCGGCGCAGCTCGGCGGTGCGGACGGCGACCTCTTCCTTGAGCCACTGATTGAGGTTCGCCTGCTCGATCTGGCTGTCCCGCCGGCGAATGGCGCGGAGGATCGCGCGGGCAAGGTCGGAGAGGTCGATCGGCTTGGTGAGATAGTCCATTGCGCCGCGCTGCATGCACAGCGCCGCGGTGGTGGCGTCATTGACCGCGGTGAGCATCAGGATGGCGATGCTCGGCTCGAGTTCCAGAATCTGCGGCACCAGGTCGATGCCGCTGCGGCCCGGCATCCGGACGTCCAGCAGCACGACAGAGACCTTCTGGCGCTGCAGCACGCGGAGCGCCTCGTCACCCGATGGCGCGGTGACGACGTCGTATCCCTGCTGCGTCAGGAATTTCTTGAGCGCATTCCGGATCGGCTCCTCATCGTCCACGACGAGAACGCTGATCGGTCCATCGGCCAGCGGCACCGGGGCTCCGGGGAGGAAGTGGGGCCTGTCGTGCTAACCTCTTGCGCCGGAACATTATCCTATGTCATGGCTGGAAACCAGAGGGAAGACGTACGCTTCTCGCAGGCTCCATCCTCGGGTTGAGGCAAAGCTTCGGTGCCTAGCCGACGAACTCCACCTCGACCGGCTTTGGAATGATTCCGGCAGCGTGACCGCGCTTGAGCAGTTCGCGGACCGCTTCCCGGCCGCGATCGCTGTAGTCCACCGTCCATTCGTTCACATACATGCCGACGAAGCGATCGGTCTTTTCGTCGCCGATGCCGCGATTGTACTGCTTGGCGTGTTCCAGCGCCGGGGCCCGATGCTCCAGGGCGTACACAATGCTGGCCTTGAGATCGCGAGCGACCTGCGCCACCACCGCCGGGCCCAGGTCTCGCCTGACGACGTTGCCACCGAGCGGGAGGGGGAGGCCGGTTTCGCCGAACCACCACTCGCCCATGT
>JBDTTN010000482.1:0-2881 GCA_039930625.1 Gemmatimonadota bacterium
GGCAGTACGGCCAGCTGCTCGACTACGTGGTTTTCTGCGACTGGATCTTCTTCGGTCTCGCGGTGGTGTCGCTCTTCGTCTTGCGGCGGAAGGATGCGGCGGCAGGCGTTCCCGAGCCCCCCGGCGCCTTTCGGGTGCCGGGATGGCCCATTACGCCGGCACTGTTTGTTGCCGCGGCGGTCTATGTGGTCGTGGGGTCGATCAAGTCCAACCCGAAGAATGCCCTGCTAGGAAGCGC
Organism: Gemmatimonadota bacterium; assembly: GCA_039930625.1. Taxonomy (GTDB): domain Bacteria; phylum Gemmatimonadota; class Gemmatimonadetes; order Gemmatimonadales; family GWC2-71-9; genus JADJOM01. The sequence continues at coordinate 239 of JBDTTN010000482.1, forward strand.
GATCCTGCTGCTCGGTGTGCCGGTGTTTCACTACTGGCGGAAACGCCGCGCCACCGCCTGACAATCCAATTTCAGCCCTGGTCAGCTGACTCCGATCCAGTAGCTCACCTTCAGCGCCAGGAACTGCTCCCCGCGGGCCCGCAGCGCATCCCACAGATCGCCCGGGACCGCCCGGGTACCCCGCTGGTCACTGGCGCCACGGTCCTGCTGCCATACCAGGAAGAGCGTGCTGCCGGCGCGCCACTCCCACCGAATCACCAGGTTGCTCCGGAACGAGAGCAGGTTGAAGTCGGGGTTCTCCACGGCGAGGGTATCGGCGCCGCCGGCATCAGTGATGAGATAGCTCCCACCAGCCTGACGGGCGATCGTGGTGCCGTCGGTGCCATAGCGGCGCAGGCGGTTGCTTCGCGAGGCCGGCAGCTCCCCCAATCCCCGATACACGCCGCTCGCGGTGAACGGCTCCACATACCCCTCGACGGTGAGGTCAGGGCTCAGGGCGTAGTTGAGCCGAAGCTGCGCCGAGAGCGTGGTCTGCTCGATCGTGGCGAAGACGTAGCGGCTGCCGTAGGTGGCAGTCCCGCTCCCGACAAAGGTTGTGAGGTACTGCCTGGTGTTCCGGCCCCGCTGGTAGGCAGGAGTGATGGAGAGCTGGAGCCGTGAGGTCGGTCGGGCCGACAATCCCGCCCGTGCCACCGCGCTCCAGCCGCCGAAGTTGTCCCACTCGAGCGCGCCATCGGTCGTATACTGGACGGTGCGGGCTTCGCCGCTGGAGAAGCGCCAGCTCCCTCCCCAGCCCCGCGGAGATCCCATCAGCGGCCCGCCCCGGGTCAGGATGTCGCTCTGGTAGGCGGGGCGGTAGAAGGCCGAGAAGTTGGTGTTCTGAAAGCCTTTCCAGGTCTGATTGACACCGAGTGTAACGCGCGCGGCCTGGGATTCGCCGCCGTAGTTGTAGTTGGCCGAGGCGTTGAGAAAGAGCGACCAGCGGTGGAACAGCCTCCCGGGTGATGTCTCCCGGTACACCAGGTTGCCGAACAGGTCGATGTCGTCCGATCCACTCAGGCGTCCCGCGTCGTTGAGCTCGAACCCCGGCGACTCCACGCTCATCTGCGCGTTGTAGAGCCAGTGCTGGCCCCCATTGCGGGCAAAATACGCGGCGGCAGTGTAGCCGCTGAGCGATCGGCGTCGGGGATCGACCCGCAGGTAATGCTGATCGGGCCGCTGGTAGTACCGCTGGCTCGCCGTCTGCAGCCCGATCAACCGGGCCGAGTCTCCCGCCACGTAGCTCATGCCGACGAAACCGCCGAGTTCGTAGGTCCCGCCCGAGAAACGCAGGGTCCAGTCGACTCCGCCGCTGTAGGCACGACGGCTGTACACCGCCGCCAGTGCGCTGGCGGGCGCCGCGTCACGCTCCACGCCAGTGAGCATCACGCCGACGGTGGACGACGAGGCACCAAACTCCTGCTGCGCCCGGGCCACGAGGTAGCCGCTCAGCGGGGCCACGCCGATCCGCCGCACTCCGCCGCCGGCGAGATCCAGCACTCGCGCTTCCTCCGCGTCGGTCACCGCGGCGAGTCCGCCGATCGAGAGACCGGATGGGAACCGCCCGGTCACCTTGGCGGCGCCGAGAATCGTGCTGTTGTGAGGCGCGTCGACGAAGTCGCCGGTCGCGTCGAGCCGGGGTGCGGCCCCGATCCGGCGCGAGTAGAAGTAGCCGGGACCGTTGCCACGGAGCAGCGAGGCGCCCTCCGTGAAGAAGGGGCGCCGCTCGGCGAAAAAGGTCTCGAAGGCAGAGAGGTTTACCTCCGCGGGGTCCGCCTCGACCTGCCCGAAATCGGGGTTCACGGTCGCATCGAGGGTGAGGTTGGGCCCGAGACCCATCTTCACGTCCACGCCGCCGCGCCCTTGATAGGCGCTCCCGTCGCGAAAGGGATCACTGGGATCGATCCCACTCGTGTACCGCGCGTCGCCGGCGACATATGGCAGCAGCTCCAGCCGGCGGGATGGCTGGATGCCGTCGATCCCGGTGAGCGTCCCGAAGCGGGAGATGAATCCGGTCTCGCTCTTCGGCACCACGACCCAGTACACATCCTGGTTCCGGCCCGGCATCCAGCGATTGATGTTCAGTCCCCAGAGCTGTGAGCCACCGTGACTGAAGCGCAGCTGCGAGAACGGAATCCGCATCTCGGCGTACCAGCCCGCCGAATCGCGGGTCACTTCGGCCTGCCACACCGGATCGAATCCGGTGTCGCGCACACCCTCATTGTCCGAGGGGTGATAGTAGTCGGTGCGAACCCCGCCACTGCTGATCAGAAAGGCGTAGCCGGTGCGATGATCCAGATAGGTGTCGAGAATGACGATGAGATGTTCGCCATTCCCGGTCTGGTCGCGGCGGGTGACGGGCGCTCGAACGTCCCACGGAGTGACCCCGAAGAGTCGAGCCCCCACGTACAGGGCCTGGCTGTCGTAGAGAAATGCCACCTCTGTCCGCTGCTGCGGCTCTGCCCCTTCGACGGGATCCTTCTGGACAAAGTCACTGAACCAGGGCGCGTTGGCCCAGGCCGAGTCATCGAGTCTCCCGTCGAGATGCGGCGCCTCACCCTGCAGCCGGCCGGCGGTCGCGACCTTGGAGGAGGGTCCCAATGC
>JBDTTN010000483.1:0-2873 GCA_039930625.1 Gemmatimonadota bacterium
GCGGAGAACACCCGCGATGATCCGGTGCTCGGAGCGGCTCCATTGGAATGGGTGCCCTCGGTGGAAGTCGGAGCAGCTACGGAGGGACTGGTCTCCGGCTGCGCGAACGGTGCGGCGGCCGTTGCAGCAGCACCAGGCGAAACGGCCTCCGGCAGCACCCGGATGTGGATCGGTCCCCAGAGTGCCAGCGGCGGCAACACGAGCACGGCGCCGAGCGCCACCAGCCAGACCAGATGCCGGGAGCCGGCCGAGGCCCGCTGCATCGCGCTGGTGATACCGAGGGCCAGGAGGAGCACGAAGGTGATCTTGAGCAGGATCACCAGCACGGAGAGGACCAGGGGCGAGCCCAGGGTGGCGCTCGACAGGGCGTCGAAGATCGGAGTGGTCATCGTGTCCTCTACTTCTCGTTCAGCCGCGCGCGGCGGATCTTGTCGCGCAGGCGGGCGATCTCGGTCTCTGTCACATCCGCGTCCGAGAGCCGGAGCAGCGCCGTCACCGCCTGCTCGGTCGAACCGGCGAAGTAGGTGCGGACGACATGCGCCAGCACATCGTCGCGCGCCTTGTCGGTGGACTTGGCGGGGAAGTAGACGTAGCGCGGGCCATCCTCCTTGTGCGCGATGAGCGCCTTCTCACCGAGGATGCGCAGGATCGAGCGCACCGCGGAGTAGGTGGGCGGATCGGGAAGCGCCTGCATGATCTCGGTCACGGTGGATTCGCCGCGCCGATGCAGGATTTCCATGACCTGCCGCTCTCGGCGGCTGAGATCTTCGGTGGGGGGACGCCTGGTCATCGGTCGAGTCTTTCCCTCTCTCATGGGTCGGAACCGGGTGCGGTCGCGGCATGCTGACAATTCAGCACTGCTGATTATTCAACACACCGTCCCCGAAGTCAAGGGGGATGCGGGAACGGCGATGGGCGAGGGAAGAAAGTCCGGGTCCGGGGCCCTACCGGTCGAAATCGAGGACCTCGCGAACTTTCCGGGCCAGATCGGCCACGGCGAAGGGCTTCTGCAGAAACGCGCCGCCCGCCGCGGCGAGCTTCGCGCGCATCGCGGCATCGGAGAAGCCTGACATGAAGAGGACCCGCAGTTCTGACTGAAGCTGGTTCAGCGCTCGCGCCAGGTCAGGCCCGCTGATCCCCGGCATCACCACATCGGTCAGCAACAGGTGGATGGTGCCGGGGAATCCCCGCGCCAGTTCAAGTGCATCGGCCCCGTCCGCTTCCAGAACGGTATAGCCGTGCCGCTCGAGGGCACGTCGGGCAAACAGCCGCACAGCAGCCGCGTCATCAACAATCAAAACCGTCTCCGAGCCGCCGAGGGGCTCTGGCGCACTCGACCTTGGCGGCATCGGGAGAACGTCGCCCCGCGCCTGCGGGAGGTAGATCTTGAACGAGGTCCCCCGCCCCGGCTCGCTGTAAAGCCAGATGAATCCCTCGCTCTGCTTGATGATGCCGTAGACGGTCGAGAGGCCCAGGCCGGTGCCCTTCCCCAGCGCCTTGGTCGTGTAGAAGGGCTCGAACACGCGCGCCTGGATCTCCTTGCTCATGCCGATGCCGGTATCGCTGACCGTGAGCAGCACGTGCGGACCTGGCCGCATGGGTACGTGCCAGCCGGGGTGGGATTGGCTTAGCTCGACCGTCGCGGTCTCGATCGTGAGTTGGCCGCCTTCAGGCATGGCATCACGGCTGTTCACGGCCAGGTTGAGCAGCACCTGTTCAAGCTGGCCTGGATCCGCCTTAACGAGGGTTGGGGTCGCTGACAGGCGGGTGGCCAGGGTGACGTTGTCACCCAGAACGCGTCTCAGCATCTTGTCGATGTTGCGGACGAGCTCGCTGAGGTCGAACACCAGCGGCTCCAGGATCTGCTGGCGGCTGAAGGCGAGCAGCTGCCGGGTGAGCGCCGAGGCACGCTCCGCGGCTGCCCGGATCTCGGCCACGTCACCCAGACTCGGGTGTCCTGGCGACAGATCTTCGCGCAGCATGTCGCTGGCTCCGAGGATGACGGCCAGGATGTTGTTGAAGTCGTGCGCCACACCAGCCACAAGCAGGCCCACCAGCTCCATCTTCTGCGCCTGGAGGAATTGAGCCTCGAGCGCCACCCGTTCGGTGACATCCCTGCTGTTGATGACGACTCCACCAATGATGGTGTCATCGACCAGGTTGCGGCCGATGCCGTCGATCACTCGCCAGGTTCCGTCCTTGTGGCGGTACCGATATCGCAGTGCGCGGACCACACCGGGTTGCAGCAGCCCCTCCTCGAACACCCGCACCACCGCCTCGTGATCGTCAGGGTGGATAAGCTCGAAAGCCAGCCGCCCCACCAGGTCCGATGGGTGGTGACCCAGGATGCGTTCGAAGGAAGGGCTGGCATACTTGAAGGTGCCATCAGCGGCCACCACGGCGGTCAGGTCCTGCTGCTCCTCGATCAGGGCCCGGAACCAGGCCTCGCTCCCCCGAAGTGCCGCCTCCGCCTGCCGTCGCGAAGTCAGGTCCGTGACCATTGCCAGGGCGCCGGCGTACTGCCCCTGCTCATCGACGATGGGAGCGGTGGACATCAGCACCCAGAAGGTCGAACCATCCCGCCGCCGCAGTTTGAAGTCGAGCTGCTCCCGGATTCCCTGGCGGCGGCGCAGCCGGCTCGCCTCCGCGATGCCGCTCCCCTCCTCGTCGGTGAAGTCGATCACCGGGCGACCGAGCAACTCGGCTGCGGTGTAGCCCAGCATGGCCTCGAGCCGCTCGTTCACAAAGGTCGTGCGGTGGTCGGCATCCACCGCCCAGATCCCCTCCGAGGCGGTGTCGACGAGCCGGCGATATTCGCGCTCACTGGCGGCGAGCGCCTCCATGGTGCGTCGGCGCTCGGTGATGTCCTCCTG
>JBDTTN010000484.1:0-2871 GCA_039930625.1 Gemmatimonadota bacterium
TGGCAGATCGTGGGCGCGACGGTGACCGGCGCGAAGCTGGACGCGACCGGCAGACTCCGCGCGCCCTCCGCTCCCGATCTCTTCTATGTCAAAGTCGCCACGCCTAACGGGACGGTGGATTCGACCAGTGTGACGATCGTCCCGCGCGTCCAACCGGGGATTGTCGCGTGGACCGGCGCGGTCGACAGCCAGTGGACCACCGCCGGCAATTGGAACACCGGGGCGCCGCCCTCGCCGGCGGACAGCGTGGTGATTCCAGCGACCACCCGGAGCCCCACCCTGACTGCCCCGGCATCGGCCGGTGCGGTGAACGTGACCGGCGGCACGCTGGTGCTTAACGGGTTCACCCTCACGGTGGCGCGGGGCTTCGCGACCAGCGGCACCGGCACGCTCACGATGACCAATCAGGGCGACCTGCTGGACGTGAGCGGCAACGCCCGGTTCAACGGCGGCAGCACGGCGGGGCTGCTCAACGCCGGCCTGCTGAAGATCGGTGGGTCTTTCACCCAGATCGGCGGAGGTAGTTCGCAGAGCTTCGCCGCCGATCCGGGACACACCACCGAACTCGACGCCACGCTGCCGGTGATCTCCTTCGCGACGCCGGGACTCACCGGCTCGCACTTCGGTACCCTGCTCCAGGGCTTCAACGGGACCGGGTTCCAGTTCGCCACCGATGTCGCCGTCTCGGGGTTCATCAACAGTCAGAACGACGGCTTCTTCGGCTCGCTCAGCGGCAGCAACGTCGCGCTCACGATCCCCAGCATCAGCAGCATGCGGTTCGACGGCGTGCGGCTGATCATCGACGACACCAGCTCCGCCGGATTCGGCGGCGTCTACGCGGTGCAGTTCAGCAATCTCCCCGCCTCGGCGACCCAGATCACGATCCGCAATCCGGGGTCGGCGGCGTCGGCGTACACCCTGGGCTCGGTCACCTTCCAACCGCTGGCGGCCGGCAATACCGGGAGGTACGTGAACGCCATCGACACCGATGGCGGCACCCCTGCGCCGCTCATCGTCTACGTGGACTTCGACGCCAGCAACAACGGCCCCACCTTCAGCCAGGCCAGCGGGGGGGCCCAGGTATTCTGGCCCAGCTCACCCTTCGTGTGGACCGGCGCCACGAGCAGCGACTGGGCCACCAATACCAACTGGAACACGCTGCGGACACCGTTCTCCAACTCCGTCACGATCCCGAGCGGCACACCGTTCTCGCCCCAGTTCCTGAACTTCGGCGCCACGGTGGTGAACCTGACGATCCAGGCGGGTGCAGGCCTCGACGTCGGTGCGAATACGCTGACGGTGAACGGCAACCTCGACAACGACGGAGTGATCAACGGCCAGCAGGGCGGCGGCGTGACCTCGACCGGCAATATCCGGGGCCAGATCAACGTCGGGGTACTCACCTTCGGCTCCACGCTCACCGGCCGGCTCACCCTGGGCCCCGGCACTTCGATGCAGGTGGCGGGGCCGTTCGACCTCGCCGGGCACACCGCGGATATCCCCGGCAGCTTCACCATCACGGGGACGGGCGACCTGCGGATGACCAGCGCCGGTATCCCAGACTCCCTCCTGGTGGGTGGCAACGCCCTCTTTGCGGGGGCAAGCACCGTGGGACTGCTCACCGGTGGGGTGCTCAAGGTGGCAGGCAACTTTGCGACCGGATCGTTCATCGCGGGCAATTTCGCGCCGAGCGGGACCCACAAGACGATTCTCGGATCGAGCAGCCTGACAACACTCACCTTGCCCACCGTCGCGGGTGCGCCGAACGGCAACTTCAAGGTGCTGGATGTCTCGGGGGCGACTGGCGGACTCAGCCTGCTGGCGACGGCAACTCACGTGGACAGTCTGCTTATCTCCACGCCTGTAACCGGTACCCCGGTGATCTTCGGCGGCGGGGACAGTCTCTTTGCCCGCCGGGTGCAGGTCACAAGGCTCACCGTCGACCAGGTGCCGATCACCATTGACGAGCTGGGGACTGCGCTGCTGCAGCAGTTCGACAACGTGACCTTCCAGAACGACACCACCTCGACGCTGCTCACGCTGTCACTGGTCGGCAGCGCGCTGACAACGAGGACGGTCGCCTTCAACACGATGACCGTGTCGTTCAACGGAACCAACACCTACGTCAACCTGACCTCGAGCAATCTGCTCGGCGTCACGCTGGTGATCGTGGGGTCCAACAATCCGACGGGCGGGCCATCGCGCAGCAACCCGCCGTTCGGGACTACGGTGGCGGGAGCGAAGATCCTCTGGCAGTAGGCGGGAACGAGAGAACGGGTGGGTGGGTCGGGCCTCTGTGCCCGACCGCAACGACAAGGAACAGAAAGGGCCGATCTGAGCGACGCGCTCGGGTCGGCCATTTTCTCACTCGAGCATGCTCGGGATGGTGAGGGGCAGTGCGTTGCTCCGCCCCTACACCCGCCCATACACCCCTGCCATTGACAGTGGCTCGATCCGGCTGCCAATTGGGGTATCCCTCTGAGTCCAAAAACATGCCCCAGATCTCCCCGGTTCAGCCCGCCCTGCGCCGAGCCGTCCGCCGTTGGCTTCGCTCCGCGGGCACCGCGCTCGCTGGCCTGCTCCTTGTCACCTGCAGCACCGACAGCCCTGTCGGTCCTGGGCGGCCGGGGATCGGGAGTCTGCGGCTGGCGCCGGTGTTCGATGCATTCGCGCGGGTCGCGCCACTCACGCTGGACAATGTGCGGGTCATCGTGGTGCGGGCCCCGGCGGAAACCCTGGCGGTGGTGCCACGGGCATTCAATCCGAACAACAATCAACTGCAGCTCAACATCCCGGTCTTCCTGCAGTCGGTGAGTGAGGACCTGCTGGTCACGCTGGAGCTGTACTCGGGGACGACCCTGCTGTTCACCG
>JBDTTN010000485.1:0-2865 GCA_039930625.1 Gemmatimonadota bacterium
GGTCGCCGTGGCCGCCTTTCTGTCAGGCGCGATCTCCTTCGGACGGATCGCGGAAATCATCGAGCGGGTCCTGGAGGCGCACCAGGTCGAGCCGGTGCGCGATCTCGAGACGGTGCGCGCGGCGGACCGCTGGGCGCGCGAACGTGCATGTGAGGTGCTGGTGTGACGATTCTCAACAATATCTGGCCGCTCGCCGTCACCCTCGGCGTCCTCATCTTCGTGCACGAGCTGGGGCACTTCCTGGCGGCCAAGTGGGCCGGCATCCGGGTGCACCGGTTCGCGGTGGGGATGGGAAATCCGATTCGCTGGCTGTCGTTCCGCCGCGGCGATACCGAATACGCGATTTGCTGGCTGCCGCTCGGCGGCTACGTCAAGATGGCCACGCGCGAGGAGGCCGGGACCTCAAGCGCGCTTGAGGGCGCGGCGCCTGACGACGGGACGCTCCCCGGAGAGTCGCCGGTGCGGGAGGACGAGTTCTTCGAGGCCAAGCCGGTCTGGAAGCGGATGATCGTGATCATGGCCGGCGTGACGATGAATGTGCTCTTCGCATGGCTGGCGTTCACCTACCTCAGCGCGAAGACCGGTGAACAGCTGGAGCCGACGACGACCATCGGCAGGGTGAATACGGACAGCCTTCCTGCGGGCGCCGAGGCACTGGCGGAGCTCAAGGTGGGCGATCGCATCGTGCTCATCGATCGGGACACGGTGCGGTCGTGGGAGGATGTGACCACCGGACTCGCCGCAGGGTCCCGCGATACGGTCACGCTCACGCTTGCGGATGGGCGGGTGCTCGATCTCCCGATTCATCCCGCCGCGCTGTCGGAGCGCTATCGGGCGTCGCTCGCCCTGCTTCCGTTCCGGGCACCCGTCATCGGCCAGATCCTGCCGGGACGGCCGGCGGAGAAGGTTGGCCTCGTGAGCGGCGACACGGTGCTCTCGGTCGATGGTGACACGATCACCCAGTGGTATGACCTCGTCGAGCATATCCGGCAGAGTCCGGGACGGGAACTCGCACTGCGCGTCTCGGGCAAGGCCGGTTTGCGTGAGGTGCACGTCACGCCGGAGGCGGAGCAGGAGCCGCAGTTGGGAGGGGGCACTCGTGAGGTGGGGAAGATCGGGGCGGGGCCGCTGATCGCGCTGATATCGCGGCCGTACACGCTGCCTCAGGCCTTCGGGGCGGGCTGGCATGCGACCCGAACCGCCTCGACCCAGATCTTCCGGACAGTGCAGGGGCTGCTCTCCGCGCGGATCTCCAGCCGGGAGGTCGGCGGGCCGATCCTGATCGGCCAGATGGCGGCGCAGAGCGCGCGGCTCGGATTTGACGCGTTGCTGGCGCTGATGGCACTGGTCTCCGTGAACCTGGCGGTGCTCAACCTGTTGCCGGTCCCGGTCCTCGATGGCGGGCAGTTCATGTTCCTCCTGGCGGAGGGAGTGCTGCGGCGGCCGCTCTCGCTCAAGCTGCGCGAGCGGCTGACCCTGATCGGCCTGGTACTGATCGTCATGCTGATGGTGCTGGCATTCTCGAATGACTTCGCCCGCAACTGGGACAGCATCGTCGGCTTTGTCCGCGGAATCTTCCAGCGCTAGGCACCCCGCGGGCTGGCACGCCTGCTGCACAGGCGGCCCGCGGGACGTGGGAACCGAGTCGAATTCACCTGACGGGCGCAGCGGAGGACAGGACCGGCGGGTCATCCTGTCCCGGACGACATTCTGTCCTTCCTGCGCTCTCCGTCGAATCGCGTATCGAAAGCCATGACACTCCTTGCACTCGAAGCAGTCACCAAACGCTACGGCAACGTGACGGCCGTGGATGGCGTCACCTTCTCCGTCGACCGAGGTCAGGTGGTCGGCTTCCTCGGTCCGAACGGGGCCGGGAAGTCCACGACGATGCGGATGATCACTCAGTACCACGAGCCCGACGCCGGCCGAATTCTCTTCGACGGCGTCCCGCTGGCGGATGCGGGCCGCGAAGCCAAGCGCCGGGTCGGCTACCTGCCGGAAAACAATCCGCTCTACACCGACATGCTGGTGGTGGAATACATCGCGTTTGTCGGGAAGCTGCGGGAACTCGCGGGGAGGACGCTCGCGGAAGCCACCGACGAAGCGGTAGCGGCAACCGGCATCGAGCCGGTCTTTAACCGGCCGATCGGTGAGCTCTCAAAAGGGTACCGCCAGCGGGTGGGGCTCGCCGCGGCGATCCTGCACAAGCCCGACCTGCTCGTGCTCGACGAACCGACCGAGGGCCTCGACCCCAATCAGAGAGTCGAAATCCGCAAGCTGATCAACGATCTTGGCCGGGACCGGACGGTGATCCTCTCGACGCACATCCTCTCCGAGGTACAGCACGTCGCCTCGCGGCTGCTGATCATCAATCGTGGCAAGCTCGCCGCCGACGGCCCCGTGGAGGACCTCATTGCGCGGGCCGGCGGCAGCGTCCACCTCTCTATCGAGGCTGAAGGCCCCGGAGTGGTCGAGAAGCTTGGCGCGCTCGCGGGGGTGCTGGTGGCGGAGCCGGGAGAACAGGTGGAGGGGCGGGTGAAGGTCCGGCTGACGGCTTCGGCCGCGAGCGACCTGCGGCCCGAGATCTTCCGTCTCGCCACACAGTCCGGGTGGACCCTCTACGAGCTGCACCAGGAGGCGGGCAGCCTCGAGGATCTCTTCCGTCAGCTTACCGGGAAGGTGGAGACCGCATGAGGCCCCTGATGATCATCGCGCGTCGGGAGCTGAAGGCGCTGTTCGACAACCCGGCAGGATACGTGCTGCTGGTGGTATTCCTCGTCGTCAACGACTTCCTGTTCTTCCGCCAGGTATACCTGACCAACTCGGCGACGCTGCGTCCGATGATGGACACCTTGCCGTGGCTGA
>JBDTTN010000486.1:0-2863 GCA_039930625.1 Gemmatimonadota bacterium
CAGTTCGGGTCGTGGATCGGCGGCGACCGCGACGGGAACCCCTTCGTCACCAATGAAGTCACCCGCCGCACGCTCGGCGAGAACCGGCTGGCGAGCCTGTACCGCTATCGCCAGCGGCTGGTCGATCTGCTCAAGACCCTCAGCATCACCGAGCGCGCCCTTGAGGTATCGCCGGCATTTCGCGCCGCGCTGGATCGCGCTCTGGCGCTGTCGGGCGATGGCCCGGGCATCGTCAGCCGCAATCCGGGCGAAGTCTTCCGACAGTATATCGCCTGCATGACGAAGCGGATGGACGGCGCGATCCGTCACGGGGAACAGGGGCGCACCGCGCAGGGCGCCGAAGGCTACGCCTCCGCCGATGAGCTGCTGGCGGACCTGCGCATGCTGGAGGGCGCGCTCCGCGAGGGCGGCAGCGCCAACCTTGCCGATGCGCTGCTCCGCCCGGTGCGCCGCGAGGTCGAGACCTTTCGCTTCAGCACGGTGCGCCTGGACCTGCGGGAGAACACCGCCCGCCTGACGCAGGCCCTGGTGGAGTTGTGGCGGGTCACGACGGGGGAGACGGGCGACCCGCCGCCGGTCGCCTCCGAAGCCTGGCGCGCCTGGCTGCTGGCGGAGCTGGCGCGGCCGCGCCGGGGGCAGCGACCGCTGGAGCTCTTTCCCGAGGCGGTCCGGGAGACGATCGGCCTGTTCCGGGTGGTGGGGGAGATGCGGGCGGAACTCGACCGGGAGGCGTTCGGCAGCTTCGTGCTGAGCATGACCCGCGAGGTCGCAGATGTGTTAGGCGCCTACCTGCTCGCCAAGGAGGCCGGGCTGTTCGCCGATGAAGCGGGGACGGAAAGCTGCACGCTCCCGATCGTCCCGCTGTTCGAGACCATCGAGGACCTGCACAGGGCGCCGCACATCATGCGGGAACTGCTGACGATCCCCGTCGTCCGGCGCTCGGTGCGGGCGCTGGGCGGCACCCAGGAAGTGATGATCGGCTATTCCGACAGCAACAAGGATGGCGGATTCCTGTCGTCCAACTGGGAGCTCTTCAAGGCGCAGGCGCGCCTGACGAGACTCGGTGAGGAGATTGGCGTGCCCATCTCCTTCTTCCATGGGCGCGGCGGCTCGGTGAGCCGGGGGGGCGCGCCGCTGGGACGGGCGATTGCCGCGCAGCCGGCGGGGTCGATCAAGGGTCGGATGCGGATCACCGAGCAGGGCGAGGTCGTCTCGCTCAAGTACGCCAACCGCGGCACCGCGCAGTATCAGGTGGAGATGCTGGCCGCGAGCGTCATCGAGCACTCGCTCCGCTCCGAGCACGAGGCGGCGCTGGTGCCGACCAGCGAATTCGACGAGGCGATGGAGGCCCTCTCCGGCGCGGCCCAGGCGGCGTACCGCCGCTTCGTCGAACGGCCCGACCTCATTACCTACCTCGGCGCGGCCAGCCCGCTCGAGGAGCTGACGCTCCTCAACATCGGATCCAGGCCGGCGCGACGGACAGGGGCGCGGACCCTCGCCGACCTGCGCGCCATTCCCTGGGTGTTCGCCTGGTCGCAGAACCGGCACTTCATCACCGGATGGTACGGACTCGGCAGCGGACTCGAGACCTTCATGCAGATCCGCGGCGAGCGGGGCGTGAAGTTGCTGCAGCGGATGTATGAAGACTCGCGGCTCTTCCAGCTGGTCCTCGACGAACTGGAGAAGACGCTGTCGTACGTGGACCTGGAGCTCGCGAGGCGCTACGCCGATCTCGTTGCCGATGCGACCACGCGGGAGGAGATCTTCGCCATGGTCGAGTCGGAGTACCGGCGGACGGTGGCGATGGTGCTGCGGGTTACGGGGGGAACCGAGCTGGCGGAGCGGTTCCCGCGCTTCCGGCGCCGGCTGCAGCGGCGCCTTGCCACGATCAATCAGGTCAGCCGGCAGCAGGTGGAACTGCTGCGGCGCTTCCGGGCCTCGGCGGGCGAGCAGGAGCGGCAGCAATACCTTTCGGCCTTGCTGCTCTCCATCAATTGCATTTCGGGCGGGTTTGGGGCGACGGGGTAGGCGCAAGGCGGCTGGCAGGAGGAAGCATCACCCGCTCCTCACTTCTCACCCCCGGCCGCCACCTTGCGCCGACCTCCCACGACTTCGACCCGGAGCTGACCGCACGCCGCACTGATATCCAGCCCCCGACTTCGCCGTACCACCGCTTCAATCCCCTGATTCTTGAGACGGTCCGCAAACTCCCGGATGCGCTGGGGGGATGTGGGCGTCAGTCCTGGCGCTCCGCCCGGATGCAGGGGCAGCAGGTTCACCAGCGCACCCATCCTCCGGGCCAGCCTGGCCAGGTCATCGGCATCCCGGTCGGCATCGTTCTGTCCCGCGATCAGCACGTACTCGAAGGTGATCCGCTTGCGAAAGGCCTTTGCCGCCTCCAGCACCGCAGTGAGGTGGTACTTCTTCTCGATCGGCATCAGCGGCAGGCGCCGCTCGGCGGTGGGAGCGTGGAGGGAAATTGCGAGGCGGAACTGTTCGGGCCGCCGGGACAGCTGCTCCATGCCGGGGATGATGCCCACGGTCGAGACCGTGATGTGCCGCGCCCCGATGCCCAGGGCTTCCGGGCTGTTGAGAATTGTGAGGCAGGTGTCGACCGACGCCCAGTTGAGCAGCGGCTCGCCCATCCCCATGAACACGATGTTGGTCGGCTTGTCCAGGGGATCGCGGAGCAGCAGTTCCCGCACCTGTCCCGCGATCTCAAAGGGCGAGAGATTGCGGCGAAATCCCATTCGTCCGGTGGCGCAGAACACGCAGCCGAGGGCGCAGCCGGCCTGCGAGGAGATGCAGAGGGTCCGCCGAGTTCCCGACGGGATCAGCACTGATTCCACCAGCTCACCATCGT
>JBDTTN010000487.1:0-2862 GCA_039930625.1 Gemmatimonadota bacterium
GATCTTGAGCAGCCCCTTCTCCGCGGCCGCGCGGAAGTTGCGACGGGCCTGCTCCGCGTTCGGACGCTCTCCGCCAAGGTCGTAGCGACTCTTCCGCTGCCCTGGTCGTGAATCGCGGGATTCACTCGCTTCGCTGAAGGCCGCGCTCACCCCCTGCAGCGCGAGCCACGGATACACCACCTCGCAGCCGTAGCCGATCAGTGCGGCAAAGTGGTGGATGTCCCAGGCGTCCCCGGTCTCGGCCACGAGCCCGAGCCGCATGCGCAGGCCATTGTCCATCAGGTGCCGACGAACAGCGCCGAGGGCCATGAGCATCGGTATTGGCACCTGCTCGTGATTTGCCGCTCGGTCCGAGAGCACCAGCAGGCGCGCCCCGTTTCGCGCGGCCCATTCGGCATCGGCGCAGAGCCGGTCGAGCGCGGCCCGGATGCCTTCGGGACCATCCGCCGCCGGGAAGAGGGTGTTGAGCGTGACGCAGGAGAAGCCGGGCATGTTCTTCAGCGCCGCCATCTCCTCGTCGAGCAGAATCGGATGATCCACTCTCAGCACGCCGGCGAGGCCGGGATTCTCCACCAGGAAGGAGCCGTGCTTGCCCATGTGCACCCGGAGCGACATCACGACCGATTCGCGGAGCGGGTCGATGGGCGGATTGGTGACCTGCGCGAACCGCTGCCGGAAATAGGAGTAGAGCCCGACATGGGTCCGCGCGAGCGGCGGAATCGGGGCATCGTCTCCCATGCTCCACACCGGATCGATGCCCGCGCCACCCATCGCCTCGAGGACGAATCGCACCTCTTCGGTGCCGTAGCCGAAGGTGATCTGTTGCGCCACCAGATCCTCGACTGGGAGGGGCACGAAGCGCGCCGACGGGTCGGGCTCGAGCACCTGCATGTTGTCTCGGCACCATTGGCCGTAGGGCTGCCGCGAGGCAACCCGCCGCTTGACATCCATGTTGCGGAGCACGCTGCCGTTCGTCAGATCGACGGCAATGAACTCGCAGGGTCCGAGCCGCCCGCTCTCGACCACGTCACGCGGGTCGAGATCGACCAGGCCGACCTCCGAGCCCGCGACGACCAGCTGATCTCGGGTGACCTTGTAGCGGCAGGGGCGGAGGCCGTTCCGGTCAGTGGCGGCGCCGGCGATGACGCCATCGGTAAAGGCCAGCGCCGCCGGCCCGTCCCATGGCTCTGTCAGGTGAGCGTGAAAGCGGTAGAAGTCGCGGATCGCCGGTTCCACGTCGGGGTACTGCTCCCACGCCTGCGGTACCAGCATCATCATGGTGTGCAGCGGGTCGCGCCCGCTGCGCACCAGCAGCTCCATCGTGTTGTCGAAACCGGCCGAGTCACTCCCCTGTGGCCAGATGACGGGCTTCACCCGCTCGATGTCATTGCCCCAGATCGGGGACGACAGATCGGATTCCCGGCCCGCCATCGCATTGCGGTTGCCCCAGAGCGTGTTGATCTCGCCGTTATGCGCGATCATCCGGAACGGCTGCGCCAGCGGCCAGCTCGGCAGGGTGTTGGTCGAGTAACGCTGGTGGAACAGCGCGACGGCGCTCTCGTACTCGGGGTAGCGCAGGTCCGGATAGAACAGCGGCAACGCGGTGCCGGTGAGCAGCGCCTTGTAGACGATGGTGCGACAGGAGAATGAGCTGACGAAGTACGGAGTCAGTCCCGCGGCCTCGGCATCCCGTTCCATGTCGCGCCGGGCGAGATAGAGCGCGCGCTCCCAGGCGTCGTCGTCGAACGCGGTGATCGGCTTGCCGACGAACACCTGCCGGATCGCCGGACAGCTCGCGCGCGCGAGCGGCCCCAGCGCACTCGGGTCGATCGGTACCTCGCGCCAGCCGAGGCAGGGAATGCCATTGCGCTCCAGCACCGCATCGGTGAGCTGGATGGCGAGGTTCAATTGCTCGGGGTCGGTGGGCAGGAAGAAGACTCCCACGCCGAAGGGCTGGCCCGGTTGCAGCCGGAGGCGGAGCCGGTAGGCCTCGCGGTGGAAGAGTCGAATCGGAATCTGGGTTAGGAGGCCGGCACCATCGCCGGAGTTGTCGGTGGACGCTGCGCCGCGGTGCGCCACCCGTGCGACTGCCTGCAGCGCCATCCGGACGATTTCGTGGGACCGTTCTCCCGTGGCCCGGGCCACGAAGCCGACTCCGCAGGCATCGTGTTCGCGGGTAGCGTAGCCGGAACTGGTCCTGGCGTTCGAGCCGGGATGACGGTCGGGACTGGCCATGCGGAGTCCTCCTCACGAGCATGTAAAAAAGGCCCGCTCCCTCAGGGGGCGGGCCGGTCAGCAGCGGGCGAGATCGCGCGTCAGCTTACCGGGCCGCTCCCATTGGGGTGGGCGGTCGCGGTAATAAGGACGAGGGCGGCGCAGCGGGTGATCTTCAGCATATGAATAAAAATACAAGGCGGTGAGTTCCGGTCAAGGGCCCAGCCGGGCCGGGTCCGGACTGTCGCCCGCACCCCCGGGCGTGGCCAGCGGTTCTCGAACACTCTTGACAGCCCCGCACCCGAGCCATAGGTTCGAAGCTCCACGCCAGCGCATAAAGTTGCTGCCGGCCGACTTGAGACAGGACTGTGATGCTCCGCTCGCTGCCGCTCGTGCTCGTCCTTATTAGCCTCGTGCTGGTCCTTCTGGGACTCGGGCACGGGGATCGCGGCGTTCACCGGGAAGCGTAGTCGAGTAGCGCAGGCTCAAGCCCCCTCGCCGCGGATCCCACCAGGGTCCGCGGTTTTTTACTGCCCCGCTTCGGGGAGGATGGAGAATCAGTATGGCCAGGGACGTGATCATTTTCGATACCACGCTGCGCGACGGCGAACAGGCGCCGGGCAACACCATGACCCCCGAGGAGAAGCT
>JBDTTN010000488.1:0-2861 GCA_039930625.1 Gemmatimonadota bacterium
CCCTTCCAGCACCTCGACGAGATCCTGCTGGTCATGGCCTGGTTCCGGCGGCACCCGGACGCCTTTCGCCGCACCACCCGACTCGAGTCCTGGGTGACATGACCCGCGGCCGTGGCGTGGCCTGCTGCCTCACACTGCTAGCCGCTCCCCTCTCGGCACAGTCCCCCGAAGTGCGCGCCGACCTCGAGCAGTTCCGCATCACCCTCGCCCAGACCCGGAGTACGGATACGCTTCGCTCCCTCGAGCATCGCTTCGGCGAGAGCGAGCGGAGCGCGGAATTGGAGGCGCTGCGGCGCATCCGGCGCGGCTGGGTGCGGCTCCGCATGGGTGAGCTTGGTGACGGGTGGAGCTACGGTCGCGCCGCGGACGACTTCGGCAAAGCGACCGAACTGGAGCCGGCGTGGACCGTGGCGTGGCATGCGCGCGGTGTGGCCCAGCAGACCGAGGGCCGGTGGCAGGCGGCGAACCGGCTCAATCTAGGCAAGCGGGTGGGCCTCGGGTCGATTGAGGATGCGGTGCGAAGCTATGCCCGCGCAATCGCCGCCGACTCCACCAACGCCGCCGCGGGACGCGCCCTCTTCGAGACCGCGCTCGAGCTGCGCGACACGGCACGGTTCAAGGACCTGGCGCTCCCCGCGCTTCGCCAGGTCGCACTGGCCGGTGCGGCCGATACCGGCGTGCTGCTCGCACTCGCACGGGCAGAACGATTCATGGGCGACTCATCCGCCGCTCTGGCCGCCGCGAAAAGCTACCTGGACCGGGGCGGCACTCGAGGGCTGGGACTCCGGGAACTCGCATGGAGCGCCTTCATCGCCGGCGAGGCCGGTGGCGACTCGGCCTATTTCGCCGGGGCGGTGGTCGAGGACTCGGTCAGCGTCGCGGCGTATCGGGAGGATCTCGCCCTGATCGCCAACGACAGCGTGCTTGCAGCGTTCGACCGCGCGTCGGGCGCGGGCCGGGGTGAGTGGCTGCAGGCGTTCTGGAAGGACAAGGGTCGGGAGTCACTGCGCACGGCAGAGGAGCGGCTCCGCGAGCACTACCGGCGGCTGACCTTCGCCGAACGGCACTTCAGCCTCGAAGTGAATCGGCGGTACTACGCCACCGTGCAGACCGACATGTACCGGTCGGGCAGCACCCGGTTCGATGATCGCGGCATCGTGTACCTGCGATACGGCCCTCCGAATCAGCGCGCGGCGACGATCACCTTCGACATCATGCCGAACGAGACCTGGCGCTATTCCCGCGCCGACGGTGACCTGCTGCTCCATTTCGCCGCCAACTCCGGCGGGGATATCCGCGACTACCGCCTGGTCCCCAGCCTTGGGAGCGTCGAAGGGGTCGAGATCGGAGATGCCGGCAAGGCGGCCACCTGGTTCGCATTCGACGATCGCTGCGCGCTCTACCCGCCGTTCTGCAAGGCGCTGATCTGGGGCCCGCATGGCCGCGCGAAGGTGCTCTCCGAGGAGCATCGGCTGGTTCAGGCCAGCACGGCGATCGCGGTGACCAGCGACGGATTCGAGCTCGGCTTCGCCCGGCCGCTCCAGGCGGCGGCCGCCGCCTTTGTGGTGGGCCGGACGGCAGAGGGACAGCTCGTACATGTGGTCTACCAGGTCGCGCTCGAGGCGCCTGACACGCTGCCGGCCGAGGCGGTGTTCCGGCTCCCACTCCGGGTGCGCGCCAACCTGCAGGATGCCGCAGGCCACAGCGGAGGCTGGATCGACACCACGACGGTGGTGCTGCTGCAGGGCTCAGACATCGCGCGAGGGGCGGTAGACGCTGTCGGGCGGGTCACGGTCGGCATGCCGCCGGGCCGGTGGTACTATCGCATCGCGCTGAGCAGCGGCGATTCAACCGGACTCGTCCTGCCGACCGACTCGCTAGACGTTGCGCCGTTCGACGGGAGTGGCCTGGCCCTGAGCGACCTCGTGCTGTCGAAGAACGGCCGGGGTGCGCGCTGGGTTCCGGAAGAGGGTGACACGGCGTACTTCAACCCCCGTCGGCTCTGGCTCAGGAGCGATACCCTGGCGCTGTATCACGAGATCTACGGCCTTCCGGCTGGCGGCGCCTACTCGGCGAAACTGGTGGTCCGGAAGGACCGCCGAGCCGCGCTGACGCTCAAGTGGGAGGGGCTCGCGTCAGGCGGAGTGACCCGCGTCAATCGCACCCTCTCGTTTGAGGCGGTGCGTCCGGGCGACTACGAGCTGGAGGTCGAGGTCCGCGATGCAGGTGGCAGGCGGGCGGTCACCTCACGCCGCATCCGCATCAGCGACTGACGGAGGCGCGGGGGAAGCCGCGGTGCTACAGGTGGGTCAGCGGAACCAGGCGCGCACGGGGTGGCAGTCCCGACTCGAGCTCCATGATTCCTACCGAGGGCAGCAGATCGAACCGCCGGCGGCCCGCCCCGCCCGGATTCATGACCGTCACGATCATGTCGAGCGTCGTCAACAGCGGGCGATGGGTGTGACCGTAGATGATCACCTCAGCGTCGGGATAGGCGGCGTAGAGCCCCTGTGGCGTCGGTGAGCCGAGCTGATCGCCGTGGGTGAGGACGAAGTCGAGTCCCTCGAAGCGCTGCTTGACCACGGCAGGCACCTTGGCCCGGATCTCATAGTCGTCGCAGTTGCCGTAGACGGCGGTGACGGGGGCGATCGCCTCGAGCTCGGTCAGCAGGTCGAGCGAACCGATGTCGCCGGCGTGGAGGATGTGGTCCACCTCCGCGAAGACCTCGAAGACTTCCGGCCGGAGCAGACCGTGGGTATCGGCGATGATGCCAAGACGCATGGGAGGAGGTCGAGGTGGAGAGCGATCAGCCGTCAGCCGTCAGCCGTCAGCCGTCAGCCGTCAGCCGTCAGCCGTCAGCC
>JBDTTN010000489.1:0-2856 GCA_039930625.1 Gemmatimonadota bacterium
CGCTCGGTGTCCTCGACCGTGGCGATTCTGCTCTTCACCCGGACCAGCGACAGCCGGACATTCTCCAGCGCCCCGAGGATCGCAACCCGCCGTTCCGCCGCCGCGCGGCGTGCGGCGTCCAGGTCTTCAAGCAGGGCGCGCTGCCGGTCGCTCGCGCCGTGGGGCATGGTAGGCGCGTTCACCCGGGCCTCGGTCATCGCCCCTTCAAGTTCTTTCTCACGGCGCTCCAGTCGCTCGATCTCTCCCTCCAGCCGCTCCAGCGTCACCCGTACCTTGCCGAGCTGGCGGCGGTCATTGACCGGAAGGGTGTCGAGCAAGGTTCGGGCGCCGTGACGGGAGGGGAGGGCCTGCGCCTCCGTGCCTCGATCGGCGAAGCGCCAGGTGCCGAGGCGGAAGAGGAACCCGCCAATGGGACCTGTCCACAGGCCATGCATTCGGCGCTCCATGCGGCCATCGTTGGTGCGGCCCGCGATGGCGAAGACGAATCCACCCATTGCCAGGATGGCGCCCAGCATCAGGCAGACAAGACCGAGTGTGGTCAGGCTGTGGTTCCCCTCGCCGATCGTGGTCCGCTGGGTGCGGAAGGCAAAGACGATCAGGCCGACTCCCAGGAAGCCGGCCAGCAGGAGGATCCGCCAACGGATCGCCTGCCGGCGGGCATACCCGCGGTCGGCCCGCATCGCGGCGACGATGCCGAGCCGTTCCTCGTCGATGGCGCGGATTCCGGCGCGGAGGTCGTCGAACCCGAATCCCCGGCGCCGGAGATCCCGCATGTTGAGCGGGATCTGGGCCCAGAGCGCGGCGACGATCACGGCGTAGAGCGTCCCGAAGACCAGTTGGTCAAGCGGATAGCGCGAGCGGGTCACCGCCGAATTGGCGATGAGACCGATGATCATCCCGTTCCGGAAGAACTGGTCGGCTCGCACCAGCCACATCCGGATCGCGGCCGGTACCTCGGACTGCCGGCTTCGCACCGCCTCGAGGGCCTCCACCAGCGCCTCCCCGGTGGCGAAGCGCTGCTCCGGGTCCTTGAGGAGGCAGCGATCGATGATCGCGGCGAGCGGAGCAGGGAGATCGGGCCGAGTCCGCGCGACGGCCGGTGCGGGCTGGCTGATATGCGCGACCATGATCGCCTGCGCCGAATCGGCGTCGAAGGGCAGCCGCGCGGTCACCGCGTAGAACGCCACCACGCCGAGGGAGTAGAGATCGCTCCGGCCGTCGAGCTTGTCGCCGGCGGCCTGCTCGGGACTCATGAAGTGCGGAGTCCCGACCGTCTCTCCCATCTGAGTGAGCCCCGACGCCGCGACCGACCGTGCGATCCCGAAGTCCATCACCATCGCGCGGCCGGTGGCCCGCTCGATCAGGATGTTGTCAGGCTTCACATCCCTGTGCACCACCCCGCGCCCATGCGCGTACGACAGCGCCCAGGCCACCTCCTGCAGCAGCCGGGTCGCTTCCGGAACCGTGAGCGGCCCCTGCCGCTGCACCCGCTGCGAGAGCGTCTCTCCTTCGACAAAGGTCATCACGAAGAAGAGCAGATTACCGATCTCCTCCACCCCATGCACCGACACGATGTTGGGATGGGAGAACGACGCGGCTGTCCGGGTTTCCCTGAGAAACCGCTCCCGCAGCTCGGGGCGCACCGCGAGCTCCGGCGGGAGCACCTTGATTGCGACGAGACGGTCGAGCTTCAGATCCCGGCCCAGGTAGACCGCACCCATCCCGCCGCGTCCCAGCTCGCGCTCCAGCGCATACCGCCCCGCAACCGCGGTCGATAGCTCGCGAACGATCGGATCGTCCTGGGAAAGCGCTGGCATCCGGCGCCTCAGGGAGTGAACTGCTGCAGGGAAGCCTGACCGTCGTGGACCAGGGCGTAGCGGTAGCCGTCGAACCAGGCGCCGGGATTCAGGTACAGCTGCCCGGGTGCAACCGCGGTTGCCGCTGCTCGGTGGGTGTGGCCCATGACCAGGAGCCCGAGCGACGGTTCCGCCGCCAGCCGCGCCTTGGCCCACGCCTCCTGGTGCTGTGCCGATCGGTCGACCTCGAGTGCAGTCCGCTCCCGGTCGCCGAGGTAGCCGCTCAGCCGTTCGACCAGCCAGATGCCGAGATCGGGGTGCAACGCGCCGTAGAGCGCGACGGTCGCATCATGCCGGAGGATCTGATGCAGTACCCGGGCCGACCAGTGTGATTCCGTGATCCCGTCGCCGTGCAGCACCAGTGCTGGATGGCCGCCGACCTGGAGCCGCGCCTCATGGGCGGAGAACTCGATATCGAGCTGCTCCCGCCAGAAGCTGCCACCCCAGCGATCGTGATTGCCGCCGACCATCAGGATCGGGAGGCGCCGGCGCAGCTGGGCCAGCGCGGCCATTACCCGCACGCCCTGCCGGGGAATGGTTCGGCGGTAAGTGAACCAGAACTCGAAGAGATCGCCCGTGACGACCAGGCCGTCGCCCAGTGCGGGCACGGCATCGAGAAAGGCGAGGAAGGCGTGTTCCGCTTCCGGGGAGCCGCGGCCGAGGTGGGCATCCCCGACCAGCACGAGACGCTGGCAGATCACGGGGCCAAGATAGGTCCCGCCGGAGGGGGGAGCAAGCGCGGCGGCTTTGACTTTCCGCCCGCCGACGGGGCACCTTGAGAGCGTTCCGTTCCCCCTCTCACTGGCCCCCTGTGCACCCATCCGTCACCGAAGCCGTCACCACCCTCCGAGTCAACTACTCCGAGACCGATCAGATGGGGGTGGTGTACCACGCCCGCCACGTGGTCTGGCTCGACATCGCCCGCACCGAACATCTGCGCCAGGCGGGATTCAGCTATCGCGCTCTCGAGGAAGAAGGGGTCCGCCTGGTCGTCACCGAT
>JBDTTN010000490.1:0-2855 GCA_039930625.1 Gemmatimonadota bacterium
AACGGAGGGGTCCTGGTGGTGGCCTCCGCCGGCAACAATGCGAACTCGGTCGCCTCCTGCCCCGGCTTTTATGACGAGGTGCTTGCCGTCGGAGCGGTGGGGCCGACCGGCACGCGCTCCAGCTTCTCCAACTTCGGCAGCTGGGTGGATATTGCGGCACCGGGCGGTGAGACCAATGCGCCTGACGGGACCTACGGCATCTTTTCCACCGTCTGCGACTTCGCCACAACTCCTCCGCCCAGTCCCTGCACGCCGACCTATGCGCGCTACTTCGGCACCTCCATGGCCGCGCCGCATGTCGCAGGGGTGGCGGCGCTGCTGCTGGCCCAGGACCCGTCGCTGACGCCGGCGCAGCTCCGGACCCGGCTCCTCACCTACGCGACCCCGATCTCGCCGTCCCAGCAGATCGGGCCGGGGATCGTGAATGCGAGGGCGGCGCTGACCCAGAGTCTCGCGTTGGCACGCTCCATCCGGGTCCGCGCGGTCGATGCAGCGACCGGCGCAATCGTCGCCGAAGTGGCGGCGCCGGGCGGCAACTACACCCTGGGCGCGCTGCCTGACGGCAACTACTTCGTGGTGGCGGGAGAGGATGAAGCGGGGGATGGCCAGATCGGACGGCCCAATCGCCGCTTCGGCGCCTACGGTGGCATCTCGTCTCCGACGCCGCTAAGCGTGTCGACGACGACGGGCGGGTTCGCGGCGTTCAGCGTCGGGTATCCTGTGGAGCAGGAGCCGAACGCCACTCCCGCCGGCGCGAGTCTGCTGATGATAGGTGGCGCAGTGCAGGCTTCGATCACCGGCCCGGACGCCGTCGACTACTTCCGGATCATGGTCCCGGCCAACGGCACCTACACCTTCGAGACCAGCGGGTGGTTCGGGAATTTCTGCTCGTATGCCCTCGATATGAACACGACCCTGGACCTGCTGGACCAGAACCAGGTGCCGGTCGCGCAGGTGGTAGACAACGCGGCCGGGAACAATGACTTCTGCTCCCGGATCACCATCCTCCTCAATCCCGGAACCTATTTCCTGAGGGTGACTCCGGGGGACTTCTTCGGCACCGGGCTGCATTCCGGGCGATACATCCTCAGCGCGCGGAGCGGCCCCTGATCGGGGACTGAAAGTGGTGTCCCGGCGTGGGCGGCGAGTCAGGACGGCGGTGAGGCCGGCTTCGCGCGGACCTGCTCCACCAGCTTGCGGAGTTCCGGGTCGGGAGTGAGATCCAGTTCCTTCCGGAGCAGCGCCATGTGCCGCTCAGCGTACTTGAGTGCGCGGGGCCGATCACCGGCCTCAAGGAAGGCGTGGAGGAGGCCCGTGACCGCGTGGGTGTCGAACGGGTCATGCTCGATCAGCCTGATCCACCACTCCGCCGCGGCGCGAGGGTCGTGACGGCCGCTGGCCATGAGGGCGAGTCGTTCCAGCAGCGCGCTCATCCGCCGAGCCAGTCGCTCCCGCTGCTCATCCGCCCAGCGCTCGAACTCCGGCGCATCGGAGAGATGCACGCCATCGAGGAAGTGGCCGGCGTACACACCGACGGCGCGCTCCTCCTCACCCGCGGCGGCGAGCCGCTCGAACTCTCCCAGGTCACTCTGGAGGATGGCGGGGTTGAGCCTGAGCTCCGCGCTGCCGAGGAAGAGCTCCTCGGCGGAGAGTTCCTTGCGAAGGATGTAGAGGGTCTGCTTCAGCCCGCCGCGCGCACGTTCCGTGTCGCTCTCCGACCAGAGATAGGCCGCGAGCTTCTCCCGGCTGAGCCCGCGCTCGCCGGCGCCAGCGAGCATGGCGAGCAGCGCCATCGGCTTGCGGTGGCGATCGGCAAAGGGCAGGGGGCCGGTCGCGCCTGTCAGGCCCAGCCCGCCGAAGGTGCGAAGGGTGTAGGTCAAGGAGCGGGGTCCGAGATGACCGGGAAGTGACCTGGGGATGACATCGCCTCACTAGAGTACAGGCGTGAGACTCCGGTCGCAACCTCGACTCCGCACCTTGCGGGATGCTCCGTGGAGTGCCACACTCTCCCCCGTCGGCCGCCCCCGCGCGGCCCCGACCGAAGGGGGGGATCTGCCGCCGGGCGACCTCTACGACTCTCTCGCCGCTGAACTTCGGGATCGCTACGTCCTGGCCGGTGAAATCGGCCGGGGGGGAATGGCCACGGTCTACCGGGCCACCGACGTCAGACATCAGCGAACGGTCGCCATCAAGGTGCTCCTCCCCGAACTCGCTCGGGCCGTCACCGGTGAGCGGTTCCTCCGCGAAATCGCCATCCTCGCCAGACTTTCCCATCCCCATATCCTGCCGCTGATCGACTCGGGCACTGTCGCCGTCGTCCCGGGACTCGATGTGCCCTGGTACGCGATGCCGTTCGTGGCGGACGACACCCTCAGGGCCCGGATCGCGCGGGAGGGGCCGCTGCCACTCGAGGAGGCGCTCCGCCTGACAACCGAGCTCTGCTCGGCGCTGAGTCACGCCCATGCGCAGGGAATCGTGCACCGGGACATCAAGCCGGAGAATGTGCTGCTGCCGTCGGGTCAGGCGCTGCTGGCGGACTTCGGCATCGCGCGGGCGGTGACGGTGGCGGGGGGGACCTCGCTGAGCTCCACCGGGCTGGTGGTCGGGACACCGGTGTACATGAGTCCGGAGCAGTCGGCGGGCAGCGAGCGGCTGGATGCGCGGTCTGATATCTACAGTCTGGGGTGCGTGCTCTACGAGATGCTTGCCGGCCAGCCGCCGTTCACCGGCGCGACGCCGCAGGCCATCAGCGCCAGGCACCAGTTCGAGACCCCGCCCCCGATTCGCGTGGTGCGACCGACGATTCCGCCGGGGATTGAGGCGGTGATTGCGCGCGCGCTCGCCAAGGTGCCTGC
>JBDTTN010000491.1:0-2855 GCA_039930625.1 Gemmatimonadota bacterium
CGCGGTCGAGGAGGACCCCGTAGCCATCGGTTCCGATCCAGCGGCTGAGCCCGCCGCGGAGCCCGGTGGCGAGGCGGTACAGTACCGCCGCCAGTTTATCCGGAGACCCCGCCGCGTCGAGCCGCTCCTGCGACCAGAGTCGGCGTGCCGCCAGGAGGGCGTCTGCCGGCACCTTGTCCAGCCTTGCATGCCCAACGAGCGAGGCTTGCCCGGTGAACGTGCGGGCCACCTTGCCGGGTTCGACCTTAAGCGCCTCTTCGGGCGATTCCACGACAGGCTTCGTTCGCGGCAAGCGGAATTACCTCCGGGCCAGCTTGGGGATGGATGTCGACATAGATACTTGACGATTCGACTGTCGGGCGAGGCCGCTCATTCGGCATCAGCCCGTTCCCGCGAAACAAAGTTCGCACCCACCGGATCGCGATCACATCGCTCCTTGGAGGGCAAAAGGGACCAATTCCAAGCGACCACTACCGATCCAACGATCTAGCTCCCGCGGGCCAGGCGGCGGTCCCTCCTGCGCCCAGCTTCCCGCCCTCGCGCCTCTCGCAGCCGCGCCCTGGAGTACTTTCCCCGCCCCGCCTGACACCACACCCCTCACCGCCTGACACGTTGCTCCTGGTGTCGCCTGCGCGTGCGGCCGCTGCTTTTCAGCTGGGCCAAGACCTTCACCGACGGCCAGCTCGCGAGGACCACGACCGGCCTGCGTTTCACTCACTCTGGTGAAGTGCTCGAGTGGAAATCGGTGAAGTGGGCCAACACCTTCGGTGGCGGCACCGTGTTCTGCACCACGAAGGACACGGTGACTGGTCTCCTCCCAACTCGGCGGGCGAGTCGAGCAGATCGGGACATGGAGAGGCAGGAATGCCAAGGCGCTGCTTCCCGCAGGCCCCAAACGTCGAGAGGCGCGCATCCCGGATGGGGTGCGCGCCTTCTGGCATGTCTGGGGAGGGATTCGACGAGGAGCGCGAAGCCGCCAATGGCGAGTTGACCAACGAGCATAGCTGGGGGCGGATTCGAGCCGCAGGCCGAATCCGGGTTCGTTGCCGCAGCCCCGCGAGGCAAATAGCTGGGGGCGGATTCGACGCGGAGCGCGAAGTCGCGAATGGCGAGTTGACCAACGAGCATAGCTGGGGGCGGATTCGAACCGCCGACCCCGGCATTATGAGTGCCGTGCTCTAACCACCTGAGCTACCCAGCCTTGGGGCGCAAATCCTAGCGAACCGCCCTACCCCACGTCAAGGTTTCTTCCAGGGTGCGCGGCAGCTACCGTACGGGGCGGCGACGCGCCCACTCAGGGTTCGCTGTCCACCTGCAGCCGGTAGAGAAATTCACCTTTCCGGATCATGCCGAACTGCTCCCGCGCCAGCCGCTCCTGCAGCTTCCGGTCGGTCGCCACCGCCTTCGCGTAGCTCCGCAGCGAATCCACCACGATCGTGAGTTCCGCGATCCGCGCCTGTTCCGCGCGCTCCTGCCGCCGCAGGTTCAGCCAGTCGAAGGTGGTGTACTCGCCGCCGAAGATCGCATAGGTGAGCGCGCCGCCGAGTACGACCAGCAAGAACAGCCGGGCGCGGCTCACAGGGCGTAAAGATCCCGGCCCGGGTACTGGGCGATCTCGCCGAGCTCCTCGCTGATTCGCAGCAGCTGGTTGTACTTGGCGATCCGATCGGTCCGGCTGGCGCTGCCGGTCTTGATCTGCCCCACGCCGACTCCGACCGCGAGATCGGCGATGAAGGTATCCTCGGTCTCCCCGGAGCGATGCGAGATGATCGCGCCGTAGCCGGCGGTCTTGGCCATCTCGATACACTCGAGCGTCTCGGTCAGCGTGCCGATCTGGTTCACTTTCACCAGTACCGCATTGGCCACGCCCTGCTCGATGCCCTGACCCAGGCGATCGACGTTGGTCACGAAGAGATCGTCGCCGACGATCTGGCAGCGGGTCCCCAGCCGGTCGGTGAGCAGCTTCCAGCCGTCCCAGTCGTCTTCGGCCAGGCCATCCTCGATCGAGACGATAGGATAGCGGTCGATCCAGCTGGCGTAGAGGTCCACCATCGCGGAGGCGGAGCGGCGGCTGCCGTCCCCCTTCTTGAAGACGTACTCGCCATCCTGGTAGAACTCCGAGGCCGCGGGATCGAGCGCGATCGCGAGATCGCGACCCGGCTCGTACCCGGCGGCGCGGATCGCCTCCATCACCACATCCAGCGCCGCCTCGTTGGACGGGAGCATCGGCGCAAAACCGCCCTCGTCGCCGACGGCGGTGGAGAGCTTCATCTTGGTGAGCACCTTCTTCAGGGCGTGGAAGACCTCCACGCCCATCCGCAGCGCCTCGGGAAAGGTCTCCGCGCCGATCGGTACGACCATGAACTCCTGTGCATCCACATTGTTCGACGCGTGGGCGCCGCCATTCAGGATGTTCATCATCGGCACCGGCAGCACCCGCGCCAGCGGGCCACCCAGATAGCGGTACAGCGGCAGCCCGGAATCCTGCGCCGCCGCGCGTGCCACCGCCATCGACACCGCGAGCATCGCGTTGGCCCCGAGGTGGCTCTTGTTGGGCGTGCCGTCGACGTCCAGCATTTCCTGGTCGATGGAGATCTGGTCCTCCGCCGCCATCCCCTCGAGGCGCGGCCCGATCACCTCATTCACATTGCGCACCGCCTCCAGCACACCCTTCCCCAGGTAGCGCTTCGGATCACCGTCGCGCAGCTCCACCGCTTCGTGTTCACCGGTCGACGCTCCGCTCGGCACCGCAGCCCGTCCGGTGGCCCCGCTGGAGAGAACGACCTCCGCCTCGACGGTAGGATTGCCGCGGCTGTCGATGATTTCGCGACCGTGCACTTCGATGATCGTGGACA
>JBDTTN010000492.1:0-2815 GCA_039930625.1 Gemmatimonadota bacterium
GCATGGCGTGCAGCTCCTCGACCTTGCCTTCGCCGATGAGCGTCGCGGGATTGGGGGAGGCGATCTGCTGCGAGAGCCGGCCGACCACGTTGGCACCGGCGGTGTCGGCGAGGCGGGCCAGCTCGTCGAGATGTTCGGTGAGGTGCTGCGCGTCCTCCGAACCCTTCCGCGGCGCGCCGACCAGCACGGCGCGCTCCGCGGGTGGCTCGATGGTGATCAGATTGCGAATGGCGTGCTCCCGAACACTACGGCTTGAGAAGCGGGACGTTGCCCTGCCCCGTGAATGGAACGTCGAAGGACGGAACCCCCGGCGCGGTGATCGACGCGGTGCCCTTGATCGCGTAATTCACGGCCCCGTAGTCGAGTGCGGAACGCACCGCCGTGGCGACCCCGGACCAGCGGAAGGTGAGAGGCAGCGTCAGCATCGTGGTGTCCTTCCCGGCCAGCGAGAAGGGATTCGAGAGATCGATGTCACCGAAGTGACTCCCCTCGATGTCCAGCCCCGCCTGGATGCGGGTGCCCTGCAGATTGATCGGATTCGGATTGTGAAACGCGAGAACCACATCGAGCGTGCCACCGGACAAGCCCACGTTGCGTATCGCGAGGTGATGCAGACGGACGTCGGGCTGCAGCAGAGTGAGCGGGTTGACCGTACCAGGCCCGCAGGCAACAGACAGGGCGACTAGCGCCATAGGGATGAGTTTCTTCATGGCCGCAATATAGCGGGGTGCACGGTTTGTCATCCCGAGCGGAGCGAGAGATCTCTGGAGGGCTGGCACCCTGCCAGCCCTGAAGAGTTCCCTCAGTCGCTGCGCTCCTTCGGGATGACAGGCTTCGATGACCGGCCTTACCCGCCCGTCCGCTGTTTCTCCCACCACTCCATCCGCTGCCGGATCCGCTTCTCGAAGCCGAGTTCTCCCGGCTTGAAAAACGCCGTCCCGCGGAGACTCTCCGGCAGGTACTCCTGCGGGATGTAGCCGGTCGGAGCATCGTGAGCGTACTGATAGCCGGCGCCGTAGCCCAGCTCCTTCATGAGGCCGGTGGGCGCATTGCGGATGTGCAGCGGCACCGGCTCCGCCGGCGTGCGGCGGGCCGCGGCGAGCGCCTCCCACAGCGCCACCGCCGAGCGGTTCGACTTCGGCGCGGTCGCGAGGTAGATGGTCATTTCGGCGAGGGGGAGATAGCCCTCCGGCGGGCCGAGCATGTGGTAGGCATCGCGCGCCGCCACCGCCAGCTTGAGCGCTTCAGGGTCCGCCAGCCCGATATCCTCAGCCGCCATCGCGATGGCGCGCCGGAAGAGGGTCATCGGGTCCTCCCCGCCCTCGAGCATCCGGGCCATCCAGTACAGGGCCCCCTGGGGATCGCTTCCCCGGAGCGACTTGTGGTAGGCGCTGAGCAGGTTGAAATGGGCCTCGCCACTCTTGTCGTAGGCCGGCACCCGGCGCCCGAGCGCCTGCATGATCTGCGCTTCAGTCAGCACGCCGCGGGGCCCCACCAGCCGCGCCGCATTCTCCAGCACCGTAAGCGCCCGGCGCGCATCGCCATCCGACTGCTCCGCCAGCAGCTCCAGCGCGCCCGGCTCGACGCTGAGCTCCAGGTGCCCCAGTCCCCGTTCCCGCTCGGTGATCGCCCGCTGCAGCAGGCTCTGAATGGTCTCCGCCGAAAGCGGCCGCAGCACGAACACCTGGCAGCGCGAGAGCAGCGCGCCATTCAGCTCGAAGCTCGGGTTCTCGGTCGTCGCACCGATGAGTGTCACGGTGCCCCGCTCCACATGCGGCAGAAAGGCATCCTGCTGCGCCCGATTGAAGCGATGGATCTCGTCGCAGAACAGCACCGTGCCGCGGCCCATGACCTGGCGCTGTTCCGCCTCCCGGATGATCTCCCGGACCCGCGGCACGCCGTCGAGCACCGCCGACAGCTCGACAAACTCCCGGTCGGTGTGCTGGGCGATCAGCCGCGCTATGGTGGTCTTTCCGGTGCCGGGCGGGCCCCAGAAGATGGCGCTGCCGACATCGCCGCGGCGGATCGCATCGCCCAGCGCGCGGCCCGGTCCCAGCAGCTCCTCCTGCCCCAGGCATTCCTCGAGGGTGCGCGGCCGCATCCGGGCGGCGAGCGGCTCCGGGGCAGCGAAGAGCGATGGCGTCGTCACTTGAGCCCCGCCGCTTCCACCAGCAGCCGGGTCACGAAGAACATCGCCGCGCCGCCGAAGAACATCGTGGGAAGCCGCCAGCCTCGGCGCGCCTGGAACTCGGGCACCATGTTGGATGCCGCGACGTACAGGGTCACCCCGGCAGAGATCGCCAGGCCATGATCGACCAGCGGAGTGCTGATCTCGGTGAACACCACACCGAGGATCGTCGCCAGGCCGAGCAGGGCCGAGGCGCCGAGGGCGCGCATCCGGCTCTGGCCGCCGGCGAGCATCATGCTCGCCATCGCGAGTCCCTCAGGCAGCTTGTGGAAAAAGACCGCGAGGAAGAGCAGCAGCCCGAGATGTCGCGACACCAGGAATCCGCTCGCGATCGCGACACCGTCAAAGAAGGTGTGCAGCAGCAGACCCACCAGCGCGGTGAAGCCCTGTCGCGCGCTGATGTGGTGGGTTTCCTCGCCGAAGTGGAAGTGCGGTACCAGCACGTGCTGCGCGAGATGTACCGCGAGGTAGCCGAGCAGGATATAGACCGGGGCATCGCTGCGCCTGACGAGTGCCTCGGGTGCTACTTCCAGCAGCGCCACCGCGATCATGAAGCCGGCGCCGAAGGCGATGAAGAGCTCGATGACGGCGAGGCTCCGCCGCTCGTGTCGCACCACCGCGTAGCCG
>JBDTTN010000493.1:0-2807 GCA_039930625.1 Gemmatimonadota bacterium
GCGCCGGCGTCGTGGGGATCGACGCCATGGCGCGCTTCATGAGCGCCATGCTGGGAGGGATGCTGGTGCTGGTGCTGCCGGCGTTCGGGGTGTGCGTCGGGGTGTCGTGGATGATGTATCGGCGGTGGTCGGTTGATTTGTCCGCAGAATTCACCGATTTCACAGATGCTCAGGGCTAGTCTGCGCCGGCGTGATCGGTGAAATCAGTGCGATCTGCAGACGCATCCTTCCTCGCCCCCCAAACCAATCTCCGGAACTCGAGACTGGGTGCCCCGAAGTTGATGAGCAATCCCCGCCACAAGCCGCTCGCTTTGAGATAGTTGAGCGTCTGCGCCACGTGACGCGGATGTAGTTGGCCGTGTGCCTTCAGTTCGACCACCACCACACCAAAGCACACCAGGTCTACCCGATAGCGGGTGCCCAGGAGCTGCCCCTTGAAATGGACGGGCAGAGGGACCTCGCTGTGGAACGGGATGGCGCGGGTGCCGAGTTCCAAGCCCATCGCCTCATGATAGACCGCTTCGAGGAAACCGTGCCCAAGAGTCCGATGCACCTCCATCGCGGCACCGATGATCGCGAAGGTCTGGGGATCGCGGGTCGGAGTTTCGGAGGCGGGCATGAGACAAAGGTCTAGGCAGGCACCGCCCTTCGCGAATGATCTGAACGCATGTTGTGGCGGGAGAACGCACCCCGGTCCGGCCGCCCCGCGCCAGTCATTGCGAGGGAGCGAAGCGACCGAAGCAATCCCCCAAACTCCGATCGGAGGGAAGGGGATTGCTTCGTCGGCCACTCTGTGGCCTCCTCGCAATGACTGGCGAGGGCGGCCGACCCCCTTACGCTGAAGCTTCCTTCTTTGCCGCGGCCTTTGCTGCTGTTCCCGCCGGCCAAGAGACGTTTCGAGCGGCCTGCCACGCCGAGAAGAGGTGTTGATCCTTCCGGAAGCGCGCGCGATTGATCCCATCCAGCCGTTTCATCAGCCGCATCACCTGACCGGTCAACAGCTTCAGCTCCGCCAGCGCCTGCACATGCAGCTGATAGTTGTTGTTGAACGCCGTCGCCGCCACGTTATACGCCGACAGCGTCCCCCCGAAGTCCTCGACGAAGGTCGCCGGCATGCCATCGATGATGAAGATGGTCTTTGCCCCCTCCGCCAGCTCCTTGACCGATTGCGCCGCGCCGATGAAGGCCACCCGATCCCGTCTTGGGCTCGGTGCCCGGAACTTCCGAGCCAGGCCGGGATCGAAGGCGCCGTTGCCCCTGGCGATTGCCGCGATGGGCAGCATGAAGTCGTTGTGAATGACGCCGAGGAGACGATTGGTCTCCTTCTTGGCGGCAGCGGCCTCACGGGTGCCGGTCTCGAACATCGCCATCGCGTTATCCATCCGATCCACCGCCTGGCTCAGCTCGGCCGCGGTGGCAGCATGACCCTCGATATCGGAGGGGTGCTGGTTGGTGAAGTCGCGCACCGACTTCGCCGCCTGGTGCATCTGCCGAATGCGATCGTCCATATATCCCTCCAGGGAATGGACTGTTCGCGCGAGCACCGGTCGAGGCGGCGTCGCAAGATCGAATGGGATCCCGACCGGTGGGTGGCTCGACAGTTCCAACCGGTCGGACCCCCGCTCACGCAGGGCCCGTGCCACACACTGGACAGGGTCGTTGTGAGGCAATGTTAGGAAAAGCGCGGCGGCGTGCAAGTTATGGCGGGAGAGGCTGTTGCGGCGCCGAGGCTGGCGGCTCACCAGGGCGGAGGCGGCACCGGGAGGCGCGCGACGCCAACCTCGAAGTGTCTTCGATCGAGGACACTGGGTACACACGGTGGACAGTCGAGTCGAGCGCGAGAGAAGTGTGCCAGCGTGGGCGCGGCGCGGCGCAGCGGGTGCACGCCGGATCGCAGGGGAGGCGGGGGCGATCGCAGCGGGTGCAGGGTCGATCGCAGCGGGTGCGGGTCGAGTTGCAAGGCAGGCAGACCGGACACCAGTCGATGCGGGGCGGGGCGCAGGGCAGGCGGAGCCGCCCGCAGTCAGGCGGAGCGGGGCGCAGCGGGTGCACAGCCTCCCGCAATGGGTGCAGACGACAGTACAGGAGGCGCGAATGACAGTAACAAGACAGTAATTCCCGATCCCAGGAGGTTCACAGCCGTCCACAGCGGGTTCACGCGGGAAATTCGACCGGGCAGAGGCGTCAGGCGGGGGTACGGAGCCGAGTTGCGGTGTGGGCACGCCCGTCCGCGGGTTGTACGCAGCCGTCCGTCAGGGAGGCGCGGCCGAAATCAGGAGCTGCACAGCCGTCCACAGTGGGTGCACAGCCGTCCGCAGTGGGTGCACAGCCGGGTACAGGGAGGGCACTGTCGCTTGTGGGGGGGGAGGGGGAGCGGGCAGAGGCGGAGCGGCCGAGCGCCACCTATCACACCGGATGCTCAGGCCAGCATGACGGTGATGCCAAGCTCGTGCCATCGCTGCTTTCCACGTTCGAGTATGAAGGCACGCTCGAATCTAGAAATGTATCGCGCCGATAGAGCGTCTTCGGATAGTGTGGCGTAGGAGGATTGGCCTGCCTGCTCAACCACCAGAAGTAGCCAGAGGCTGGCACAGGCTCCATGATACTGAGCATACTTGGCGTTCTTCGCCGAGATTGTTTCCCGAACATCGCCGCTGAATACCTCGTGCTCAAACCCACTCCGAGCTGGCACGAATAGCGGGGATGCTAACTCGCCAAGGTTCGAGATCCTGATATAGTCGATTCCAGGCGGTAGCAGATCGTCGTTCGTCGTCGTACGCCAGCTACCGAGGGGAGGCGCGAGCGCG
>JBDTTN010000494.1:0-2805 GCA_039930625.1 Gemmatimonadota bacterium
GGCAACCAGCCCAAGGCGTCGGTGTCGTTCAAGGAAACCGGCATCATGCTCAAGGTGATTCCGCACGTGACCAACAATCGTCAGGTGCTGATGCAGATCGAGGCCGAGCGCTCCAACGTCAATCCGCTGGCTGAAGCGGACCTTGGCTTCACCATTCAGAAGCAGAACGCCAAGAACCAGCTCCTCGTCAATGACGGCGAGACGGCGGTGATCGGCGGGTTGACGGTAACCGAAGTGAGCAAGACCCGCTCCGGCCTGCCGCTGCTGGTGAACCTGCCGATCGTCGGCAAGCTGTTCGGGTTCAGCAACACCAAGGAGACGCGCCGCGATCTCATCATTCTCGTGACGCCCCGCATCATCGACGACGGCGCGGAATAGCCGCCGGTTGACCATCGCTGCAGGCGCGAGCCCGACCGCCGGTCGGGCTCGCGTGCTATGGGCCCCCCTGGACGTCGCTCCCCGGTCGCGATGCGGGGGCGGGCCACAAGCAGGCCTCCGTCCCCCCGAACCTTCCACTCCGTACCGTGCACCCGCTACCTTGGCCCTATGCCGCTCCGCTTCCTGACCGCTGGTGAATCCCATGGCAAGGCGCTGGTGGCCCTCGTCGAGGGCCTGCCGGCGGGGCTGCCGGTCACGGCGGAGTGGGTTGATGCCGATCTCGCGCGTCGGATGATGGGGTACGGCCGCGGCGCGCGCATGAAGATTGAGCGCGATCGCATCGAGTGGTTGTCAGGCGTCCGCGCCGGTGAAACGCTCGGCACTCCGATCGCCATGGTCATCCACAACCGTGACTGGACCAACTGGAGCGAGATCATGGCCGCGGAGGGAGTGCCTGGCGAGGAGCGCAGGCGGCGACTCAACCGGCCTCGTCCGGGCCACGCTGATCTCGTCGGCGTGCTCAAGTACGATCGGCAGGACGCGCGTGACATCCTGGAGCGCGCCAGCGCCCGGGAGACCGCTGCGCGGGTGGCCGCGGGAGCGCTGGCTCGCCGGCTGCTGGACGAGTTCCAGATCGACATCGGCAGTCATGTCGTCTCGCTCGGCGGGATCCGTGCGGCGGCGCCTGCGGAACTGCCGTGGCCGCTCAACGCTGCCTCGGACGCTTCCGAGGTACGGGTGCTGGACCGGGCGATCGAGGCCGAGATCATCGCGCGCATCGACCGGGCGAAGAAGGACGGGGACACCCTCGGCGGAGAGTGCGAGATCGTGGTACGCGGCCTGCCGGCTGGTCTCGGCAGTCACGTCCACTGGGACCGGAAGCTCGATGGCCGCCTGGCTGGGGCGCTGATGTCCATCCCCGCGGTGAAGGCGGTGGAGATCGGCATGGGCTTCGAGGCGGCGCGTCTCCCCGGTTCCGAGGTTCACGATCCCATCGGTGCGGATGCGACACCCGGTCAGGCCGCGCCGGCCCCCGCGTTGCGAGGTGGTTACACCCGCCGAGGCAACAACGCGGGTGGGCTCGAAGGGGGGATGACGACGGGCGAGCCGCTGGTGATCCGGGTCGGCATGAAGCCCATTTCCACGCTCATGTCGCCGTTGCCCACGATCGATCTGCGCAGCGGGCTGCCTGCAAAGGCGCAGGCGGAGCGTTCTGATGTCACGGCGGTGCCGGCGATGGGAGTCATCGCGGAAGCACTGACCGCATTGGTGCTGGCGGATACAATGCTGGAGAAGTTCGGCGGCGATTCACTGGTCGAGATGCGGCGCAACTACGATGGCTATCTGACACAGCTGGCGGAACGCTGGACAACGCTGGGACAGCAGCCGGAAGAGGAGGACGCATGAAACGCCACGTCGTCCTGATCGGGTTACCGGGCGCCGGGAAGACCAGCGTCGGCCGGTTGCTCGCCGAACGGCTGCACGCGCCGTTCATCGACATCGATGCTGTTATCGTGCGAAAAATGCAGAAGCCCATCACCCGGATCTTCGGTGAGGATGGGGAGCAGGTCTTCCGCAAGCTCGAGGCCGAGGCTATGAATGCGGCCCTCGCCGGTCCGCCCATCGTGATTGCGGCAGGCGGCGGATGGGCGGCTCAGCCGGGCGCCCTCGAAGCGGCGAGAGCGTCCGCATTCTTCATCTACCTGCGCACCATGGCACTCACCGCCGCGAAGCGCGCGGGGAGCACCGGCACTCGCCCGCTGCTCGTCGGCGAGGACCCGGTGGAGCAGATGCGACTGCTGCTCAAGGAGCGTGATCCCTACTACGTCCAGGCGGATTGTGAGGTCAAGGCAGATGTGAAACCGGCTTCGGCGCTCGCCGACGAGATGCTGTTGCTGGTCCGCGAACGCGCCGGTTGGTCATCGTAAACGCTTGCAACGACGCGACATCGCAATTGTCGCCTTGCCAATCCATGCCGGCACGCGTTTTCTTGTGGGCACTCGGAATCCATCCGGGGCTGAGCCACCGCAGGTATTTTCGAGCCCATGGCGACCAAGAAAATAAATAAGACTCCCGCAAAGCCGACGCCGAGCCCCATCCCGGGGAAAGCCGCGACCGGGAAGCGGGTGACTGCCACAGCGGTGGCGGATCCAAAGCCGGCCACCAGGAAACGCGCATCGCGCGCCAAGCCTCCCGAAGCGGAGGTTGCTGAAGGCTCCGGCGGTACTCTGGTGATTGTGGAGTCGCCGACCAAGGCGAAGAGCATCGGCAAATATCTCGGTCGCGGCTACGACGTGAAGGCCACGATCGGACACATCCGAGACCTGCCTACCCGCAAGCTCGGCGTGGATGTCGAGAACGGCTTCCTGCCCGACTACGTCACTATTAAAGGAAAGACCCAGACTCTCGCCGACCTGAAGAAGGCGG
>JBDTTN010000495.1:0-2801 GCA_039930625.1 Gemmatimonadota bacterium
GGGAGCAGCTGAATCGCGAGCTGGGCTTCTACCTGGGGCGCTCCCGGGTGGCGGTTCTCAGTCGGGACCACGCGGGCCGGAGGAGCTGCGGCCAGCTTGGCCGGTGCCTCTGGGGCTGTCCGACCGGCTCCATCTATACCCCCTCGGCGACACTGAAGGAGTGCCTGACACAGCCCGGCTTCCGCTACGTGTCGGGCGTG
The DNA here is from genome assembly GCA_039930625.1 of Gemmatimonadota bacterium. Classification (GTDB taxonomy): domain Bacteria; phylum Gemmatimonadota; class Gemmatimonadetes; order Gemmatimonadales; family GWC2-71-9; genus JADJOM01. The sequence goes on from JBDTTN010000495.1 coordinate 201, forward strand.
CTGGTGAGCCACTTCGAATATCAGGCGGGCGGCAGCATCACCCGCATGGTGGGACGGCAGGTGCCGGACGGCAATCGGGTGGAGTTCGAGGCGGAGCGGTACGTGCTGGCGGCAGGGGCGCTGCCCACATCGAAGATCGTGCTCGACTCGCTGTTCCATGCTACCGGTCGGGTCGAGAGTCTGGGCGGGCTGATGGACAACCGCCAGGTGCATGTTCCCTTTCTCACGCCGGCCATGCTAGGCCAGCCGGTGAACACTGCGAGCTATCAGTATCACCACCTCGCCTTCGGGCTCACTCGACCCGACCCGAAGGAATACGTGCATGCCCAGATCACGACGCTGAAGTCGGCGTCGGTGCATCCCATCGTGCAGAGCCTGCCGCTCGATTTCCGGGGCGCCACCGCGATCTTCCGGGCGCTCCGGGCCGGCCTCGGCATCGCGAACGTGAATCTGCACGACACGCGGCGCCCCGAGAGCCGGGTCACCATCCGCCCGATCAGCGGGACCGACCGCACCGAACTGGTGCTGGACTACCTCGATGACCCGACCGAGGCGGGGCGGATGAGGGACGCCCTCCAACAGGTGAAGCGGGCGCTCTCCCGGCTCGGCTGCATTGTACCGCCGGGCATGACCAGAGTTCTCCCCAAGGGCGCCAGCGTACACTACTCCGGCACGTTGCCCATGACTGCCGCGCCCGGGCCGTTCACCTGCGATGCCAACGGCCGCAGCCGCGACTTTCCGAATCTGTGCATCGCAGACGGTGCGGGCTTCCCCTTCCTCCCGGCGAAGAACCTGACATTCACGCTCATGGCGAACGCCGCCCGGATGGCAAACCGGCTCGACTGATAGCCCGAGTGATCCGCATCACAATTCACGTTCGGTTCACGGTCGGCGTGCGCGACAAAGTGTCCGCGTCGTCCACCGGTATGCTTCGAAAGACTGATGCGGCTCCTAAACCATTCTGTTAGATTTCACACCATGATACGTCTAACGATTGCCCTTGCCGGCCTGACGCTCCTCGCCGCGTGCGGCTCCACGAACAGCAACACACCTGCCTCGCCCGTCGCATCGATCAGCATTTCGCCGATCAACCCGACGGTGAAAACGGCGAAAACGGTCCAGTTGACGGCGGTCGCCCTGGACTCCGCGGGCGCGGTTCTTTCCCAGGCGCCGATCACGTGGGCGGTCATCGATCCGACGATGGCGACGATCTCGGCGGGCGGACTGATCACCGGGCTCACCGCCGGCGCGACGACCGTGACCGCGAGCAGTGGATCGGCCGCCGACACCGTACCGCTGACCGTAACGCCCGGTCCTCCGATCGGCCCCCCCGTGAGCGTCACTGTCCTCCCGAATCCCGCAACCGTCTACATCGGAGATTCGCTGCAGCTCAGCGCCACGGTGAAGGATTCGTCCGGGACGATCCTGACCGGCGTGACCCTGGGCTGGTCGTCAGGCAACAGCGGCACGGCCACGGTGTCGACGAGCGGCATGCTGCACGGCGTGGCGCAGGGCGGGACCACGGTCACCGTCACGGCAGGCACCGTCAGCGGGCAGACCACGGTGAGCGTGGCCCCGCAGCCGACCGGCACCCTGCACCCGGTGATCTCGACCTATCTCGGCGGCTCAGACGAGGAGATGCTCCGCGACATCACGGTCGACGGCCAGGGCAACATGTTCATGGTGGGGCAGTCGGCCTCCTTCAACTTCCCAACCACCCCCGGCGTGTTCAGCCCGACCTTCAATTGCTGCGGCTTCAACCCCCACGATGCCACCATCACCAAGACCACGCCGGGCGGGAGCATCATCTGGTCGACCTACCTCGGCGGGATCAACTACGAGCGAGGCTACGCCGTCGAGGTCGATCCGCAGGGCTACGTCTACGTCACCGGTCGCGGCGGGGCGGGCTTCCCCGTCACCGCGGGCGTCTTCCAGCCGATCTTCGGCGGCGGCGGGCCCAATCCCCCCAGTCTGTACGGTCCGCAGGACGCGTGGGTCTGCAAGATCAAGCCGGACGGCAGCGCGATCGTCTGGTGTTCCTACATGGGCACGGATGACAATGGCATCCTGCGGGACATCGCGATCGACGGGAACGGCGATGTCTACGTGGCCGGCGGCGTAACCAACGCCGGCTATCCCACGGCGTGGTTCACCAACGCCTATCAGAAGACTATCCATGGTGCGCAGGACCTCATCATCGCCAAGATCAAGGGCGATGGCAGCAAGGTCCTGTGGGCGACCTACCTCGGCGGCTCCGGGCGGGAGGTGGAGGGCGTGTCGCTGCGGCTGGACTCGCAGGGCAACGTGATCGTGATGGACGACACCTACTCCTCGGACGCGCCGGTCGTCAATGCGGCCCAGAGCACGCTGAAGGGAACAACCGACCTCTACCTCGCCAAGCTCAGTCCGGACGGATCGCAGCTGCTCTACGCGACTTATCTGGGCGCTTCGGGGACCGAGTCGATCGAAACCCACGGCCTGTGGCTCGACGCCCAGGACAATGCCTTCGTCGCCGCTAATACGACCTCTCACGACATCCAGACGATGAGCAACGCCTACCAGAAGACGTTCGGCGGTGGCCCATCTGACGTGGCGATCTGG